>NZ_JPIM01000092.1 GCF_000735195.1 Chloroflexus sp. MS-G | reverse complement strand
TCACCACCTGCATTCCGGCGGTCACATCGAGCCGTTCGTAGCCGGCCAGCACAGCTTCACTACTGCCGTGTACAGCATAGACAAGCAACGTCAGTCCATTGAGGGCAATGGCGCCGATCATCAGCAGCGGTCGTGCGGTGATGATTGCTGCGCTGACAACCAACACACCAGCAATGAGTGCAAGCACGAGACGTAGGCCAAGCACATCAGCATAGAGGTCGCGGATTTTTTCCAGATTATGCGGCTCGCTACGCAAACGGGCCACTTCGCGCACTGTATATGGTGCCAGCCCAAGATCGGCGATAAAGAGAAAGACGCTCCCGAAGCCAATGACGGCTGCATACTGACCGAAGTCACTGGCGCCAAGTTGTCGCACAATGAAGATCGAAAAACAAAACGAGAGGAGTTTGATCGCTACCTGAGCAATCATTCCGACGACTGAGTTGCGCAGAATTGTTCCAGCAAGTTGATTCATGTTCTCTCACTTCAGCGTGCGATTGGATGGTCAACCATCCAGTGCGTAAGCTCTTCGACCCGATCAAGCCAACGGTCAATCGTGAATCGCTCTTCCATTAAGCGGCGTCCCGCCTTTCCCATCTGTTCTGCCCGATCTGGATCGTCCCACAAGCTGGCAATTGCTGTTGCCATCTCCTCTACACTTCCCGGTTTAACCAGCAATGCAGTTTCGCCCTCAACGACGTACTCGGCTAACCCTGGTCGGCGGGTGGCAATCACCGGTCGGCCCATCGCCTGCGCGATTTGTACCGATGTGCATCCGGCACTCCATTGCGTGCTGGCCCGAATGGGGACCACCACGATGCGGCTCTGAAGATAGCAGATGCGCAGGTGATCTGGAGGGACAAACGGTTGTAAGCTAACGTTAGCCGGCAATACATCATGTTTGAGCATACCAGCGCCACTCACCCAACTACTGCCGATCCGGAGATGACACGGAATATGCGGTAGGTGACTCATGGCTCGAATGAACGTTTCATAATCGCGGTGCGATGCGCCTAAGCTCTGAACGACGGTAGCTTTCTGAGTGCTCTGGATCGGGCGAAAGAATTCGGTATCGACCGGTGTGTGGAGGGCGACCACCCGATCTTTCGCTAAGCCGAGTTCGCTGCACATCCCTTGCGCTTCCGCCTGACTGATCGCTGCCACGATGTCCCACCGTTGTTGTAATCGTAATGCCCGTATTAATCGGAGTTTCTGCTTCGACATCCCGTGATGAAAGATCACCAGATGACGCACGTTGGTTGGTAGCACGAGAGCCAGTGGAATGCCTGCTCGCTCTGAGAGACTAATGACAACCTGATAATCTCTGTATCGTACTAGCTGCGCTACCTGCAATGCTAACCGTAGATCCAACCGTATCAACAATTCAAGATAGCATAAGGGCCGATGAGGTCGTACCAGGCCATAATCGACATAACAACTCTTGAATCTGCTGGCCAGTTCAAGATAATCGATCCGCTGATGAGTACCGGCCTGAACCGCTGCTTCCAGTCCCGGCACTGATGCACTGGTTGCCACTACCAGGGTACGTGGTACAGGTGTTTGCATAAGCCACTCTATCACGAAAGGCTGACGGTATCTTAAACAGCGTGTCGTTATCAGATGACACCATCTTCATTCTTGCCAGATGTAGTGCTGAGAACGGGTCTGAACATTCCTGGGTAACGATGAGCTGAGTTGTCTTCAAGGACACGTTTAGAGATAACGCAATACCTGCGGATACCGCTTGCGCTGCTGTCGATACCAGAAACCGAGCGGGATCAGTATGATCAAGCCACTCACCCAGGCGAGATACCCCCAAAGGATACGTGGTCCGGCCAGTGGCAACTGACTCATGACCAGAGCGATGAGGTGATAGATGATAATATGCGTCACATAAAAGAAGAGCGAGACCTGCCCGACCATTGGGAGCCAGCGCAAAGAGCCGCTGGAAAAGATGTTTGATCTGGCATAGGCTGCTGCCAGGATGAATGCTGCGATTCCAAGATTGAAGGCAAAGTAGCTCAGACTGGGTGGTGCTTTGCTCATCACCAGGATGTGAGCCGGTGTATTGCCAATAGTACCAAATGATCCCAGATCACCGAAGCCGCCAATGATGCGCAAGATGCACCAACCAATCAGGAGACCTGCTCCAATCTGTAGCCAATGTTGTGGTTGCTGTAGAGAGGTTTGGTGATGATGGTGACCAACGGCGTACCCCAGCCAGAGCAGTGGCCCCCAGCCCAGTACGGCAAAGCCAATTGCTGGTTGGGTCTCGTAGCTGTAGGTAAGCCAGAATGCTTGCCAGAACGGTTGTGGCGTATTGTTCATCAATTCAGGGGCCAGCACTCCGATCCAGAGTTGATGAAGCAACAGGGTGATCACTGCCGCGATCCCGATCTGTTGTGCCGTTAAGAATTGACGCAGACCGGCAAGCACGATCATTGCTGCGGCTATGCTGGTAAGAACGTGCACATATGGCGTGGCACCCCGCCAAAACCAGGTGCAGATCGTGAGATCAAGGATCAAAATGACCAATGCACGAATCAGGATAAAGCGTGTTGTATCCTGTTCTGGTCGGCCACGACGATGCTGAGCGGCTGCATACAACGCCAGGCTATACCCACCTAGAAAGAAGAAGATCGGCGATGCCAGATTGGTTAGCAAGCCACTCAACCAGTAGACAGGGCTTTGCAATGTGACCGCTTGCCCACCGTATGACTCGGCCTGCAAACCTGCTCCGATGAAGAATGCACTGTGATCAAGCGCCATCAAGATCAGCGCAACGCCTCGTAATGTGTCAATCGCAACGATCCGCTCGCTGCTGGCGTGCTGGTCAACCACAGTGGAGCGGGCTTCAGTCGTTATGCTTACAGTGCGCATGTGCTCTCTCCTTCAGCATGTTTACCGCTGCGATAATGGCACTGGTACTGTCGTGGATGTGATCTGTTTGCCGCACAGTGCTATGACAATGGCGTCTGGATCGATGTCTTGCTGAGCTTGATCGGTGTAACAACCGTCTCACCTTGAACAGCTACATGCCAAAGTGCCTTTCCAACTAGAGCTGCTCCGCTGTACCCAGCCGCTCCCCAAAGCATCGCAACAGTGAAAGTACTGCTCATACTAATGATGATGACCAAAACAGACCCCAATACCGAAAAGACGCCATTCATGCCCCATGCCCAGACCACCAACCCTGGTGCTTGGGTACTAAGCTGGCGTAAGCCGACAGGGAAGGGGATGCCCATCAGGGTAGCAAGTGGCGCGATGATAAGCATACTGACGACAATTCGCGCCGGGTCTGGCCAGTGCATCCAGGCACTAAATAGTCGTGGAAGCGCAACGATGTAGATTACCGTTAGGAAGGCGATACTGATGAGTATCAGCCGTAAGGCACCAACACTCCGGATGTGCTTGCTGATAACCAGACTGCCAATTGCAGCAAAGGCCAACATACTGGCAATGGTTGTGGTCGTCGCATGGATTGGATAGCCGATGAACAAAGTAAAACGCTGGATTAGCACAATCTGAATGAACATGTAGGCCGCGCCTAACAGGCTAAAGTAGGTCAGGGTCGGCATAGCGCCGGGTATGTGTATCCCATCGCGCTGATAGCGAACTAAGGGGACGATGATGAAGACGATCGCCGCACCGACAGCCAGCAGCGCCATAGTCAGTAAGATTAGATTGCCGATCGGGAAGCGATTCAGCCGTCCTTCATACGTCTTGTCAAAGTGCAGATTGTCCCAACGGAAATAGTTGTAAAAGAAGGGATTATCGTCAGTTACCGGGAAAATCTGGAACATGTACGTTTGTTCAAAAGCCCGCGGATCGCTCGCATAGAGATAATCGGCAAAGGGTGTGTTCAGTCGCTCGAAGGGATCGTGTAGCATGGTGAAGTTGTTCGCTACTCCCCACTGGCGCAATCGTTGGATCTGTTCTGGTTGGAATGGTGTGCGACTCACCAGCAGCGTTGCATTGACGCCGTGTTCATTAGCAATGATGGCAATGTGGGCCGCCGGATTATGCACACCCATGCGACGGAGTGCTTCGGCGGCCAATCCCGTCAGGCGTAGCATCTCGCGAGGTGGATTGTTGACATCGCGCGTCCACGAGAAGATACCGTTTGGAGTAAGGGCGCTAATCGCCTGTTCGAGGGCTTCAACCGTGTAGAGGTATGACTCGGCCAACACATACGCACCTCCTGATAGAGCCGCCAGGTTGTCAAGTCCAATGCCTTGAATAATGTCATACTGCTCAGTGGTGCGACTGAGGAAACTACGGCCTTCGGCAATGATGAGTTCTGTTGAAGGATGCTCGGCCAGTCTCCCGGTGTAATCGGCGTAGCGTCCTTTTAAGAGCTGAACAATGGTTGGGTTTAGTTCAATGGCCGTGATCTGCGAGGCTTTGTAGAAACGGGCCAGGAGAATGTCAAGGCCACCGCCAACCCCAATTAGCAGTGTTCGTGGATGTTCCTTACCGACGTGGTAGGCTGCACTGATAATCGCGTGATCGAAGAAGCGAAATCGTTCAAGATCGGTATCGCTTCCGTCAAACCGGTACATCCCGGTCATCGAAGTGCCGTCAATCGTCACCAGTTTGAGCGGTAGCGCCGGACGAGTTTCCATACCGTAGTTTGAACTGACTGCTCCTACAATCATCGGCTCGGTGACAATAATTTCCGGCATGACATCAACCCGACCTACAGCATCCCACCGGGTAAATTCAGGTCCGGTTTGTTGGGCTTGCATAGCCCAACCCAGTTCCTTTGAGGCTGGTACTGCTAACGTTGGTGGAAAGGCAATCATCACACCGAGCAGAGTGGTTTCACCAACGATGGTTATTGCTATCAGCCAGCGTTGCCAGCCTCGCGCTTCATAGCCGAGTAAGAGTGCTGATCCTGCGCCGATAAGCCCGATCAGGACAATAACTGCCGGTCCACCGATAAGTTGTATGACTTGTAATACGGTGATTGTGGCGAGGCCTGCTCCCAGCATATCGGCAAAGTAGAGCCGGTGTGAGGTGCCTGCCCAGCGCCCAAAGATTGCCGCGATCACCAGGCCACCGCTGAAGAACGTACTGAATAGACAAATAAAATAGATGCTGAGTCCCACAATTGCCCAGCCAATTTGGGCAGCGCGCAGTGGGTCAATCGCAATTGTGTTGATTGCGACCAGGTTACTCAGGCTGGTTAGGCTAAATGCGAGCGCTAGCAGCCCCAACCGTTGTTGGAGTCTGGCTGGCCCCCAGCGTCGCACGGCAAGGAATGTACCCGCAGCGCCGCCACCGAGCAGGGCAATACCGATCACCATGTAGGTGAAGTGATGCCAGATCATTAGCGAGAAGATTCGGGTGAAGGTGATCTGAAGGGCGAGTATACTACCGCTGATAGCGGCTAGGCCGAGATACTTACCGATCGACTGCTGTAGTGGAATGGTCATAACTACTCTCTGGGTGCAATCCTATAACGAGGCGTAATCAGCGATCATCTGCTGTTGACCGCTACGGAGCCTGATCATCCGGTAGGTTTTGCCAGCGATCTGTCGTTTCTGGCCGGGAATGCTCTCACGACCAAGGCTGATCGTTCGTAGCCGCGTTTGGCGGTGCGTTTCAGGGACAAGCAGCGTCAGCGAGAATGGTGATGGCGGGATGCTGATCGTTGCGGAGAGGCGTTGTTCGTTCCAACTTATCTCAAGCCAGTCACTGGTGTTGCGGACATCGATAAATGATAGCCAGCGCTCGGCGGTCATAATCGGTAGTCCCATCCCGGCTGCATAGCCAAGTATTTGATCAAGCCAGCGTGCCACCTCGTGAGCAATTTGGCCGCCGATCAGAAAGGGATCAACATGACATTGGAGACCTAGCGCAGCTGGATAGCGATCAATACTGGTCGCAATCTGAGCTATGCTCTGGATAGCTGCACGTGCTCCGTCGAGACCAACGTCAAAACCGGTTTGAAACACCGGCATCAGGTGTTCATCAACCAAATGCGTTGCCTGCTGATACACATCGATGACCGTCCCATCTTCGCTCACAAAACGGAGCGGCAGGCCGCTGCCATTGAGATAGCCCATTGTCCACGTTCCATCAGGTTTGCGCACTGCCGGGCCGCTATGGTAGTGATCGAGGTTCATTCGGATACCGTATGCAGCTTGAACGATGGCATTGTCTACCCAGCCGCGCCAGAGGACGCGATGGGTGCGTACCGTTGGCGGAAGTGGGCCATAGCCGAGTTTGATAAACTCACACCAATGCCGGTAATAACCGTCTTCCAACCCGTCTTCAACATAAGGATGTATCCCGAATTCATGACCACGATCCCGCCATTCACGAACGTGATGTGGTCCTGGCAACGGGTCTTCGCCGGCAATCGCCGCCCCCATCAACGGTATCTGGCTTAGTGTCCAGCGTAGCTTGCGCGTTAACCGACCGGCAGTATTGGCCGGTGGCGGTGTATAGTAGATCGAGCCATGACCGCCGTGGCGTTCGATAATGCTGAACCACTGCTCAATATGGCTCACCCGACTGCCGTGGGCATCGCCGGTAGCAATAATCGCACCGGCGGCGTTATCGGGGAAGTACCATAGCCGGGGTATGGGAATAGGACTCACCTCATCGATCATACGGCTTAGCAGACGTTGGTGTTCATCGGCCTGCGGAATAGCAATTCGTTCTAGATCGATCCAGCCTACAAAGAGATCGCTTGCGCGTAACCCTTTCATCAAGTCGCGTTCCTGGTTTGTCCATGCCGGATTGCCTTGTCGAATAAGCGCAATCGTTTGCGCCAGATCAAATGTCCACAAGGCAGCTCTGCCGGCGCCGATCTGGTGAATTGTCACTAATGGATCGCCATCGCTACTGCTTGCCACAAGCTCTGCGCCGCGCAGACGTACCCGGTCGTATACGGTGTGTAGTTGGAGGGGGCCAGCGATCCCGGTTGAGGGTAAAGGATAGAGCGAGTCGTCGCGTTGCACCACTCCCAAATAAGCGACACCAAAAATCTCGGCCAGTGCTGGATCGGGGCGGATACCAATCAGACCACCACCGCTACGAACGAATTGGGATAACCATTCCACACTCTCTTTCGGCAGTGGAGCCGAACCAACGATGATCACCGCACCATTGATGTCACTGTCTATCTGCCGCAGACTGGTTTGACGGAGACCAACAAAGCCTTCCGCCCGTAAGATTTCAGCGAGGTAGGCAGTAAAATCCGGCTGTGGCGCCCGATCCCTTGCCAATAATAATGGCGCAAAACCACGCGCTGGCGGCAGCGGGAGAGCTTTGATATTAGACACAGGTGCCGATAACGGCCACTGTTCAACGCCGAAAGCCACCATTCCCCCTAACCCGGTAGCGGCCAGCATACCCGATAGAAATGCTCGTCGCGTGATGGATCGCTGCACGTAGCGCATGGATAACACTCATCCTCGTCGCCGACGGCTCATCACCGAACGACGTCGTGGCGGTCGTCTGAACGGTGCTGATCGGCGTTCGCCTTGCTGATAATCGATTATGAATGGTGGTTCACCAACCGCACGTTCATAACCCGCTTCGGTGGCAATAGGTGGTGCGGTAACAATTGGTTGGCTGCTGTCGGTTGGTGGAGTGATAATGACTCTTGGTGTTCTTATCCCGGCTTCAAGCGGAGAATATTGCTCATCAGCATCATCTCGATGAGAACTGGGCGTAGTCGCCGGGCGCGCTGACCGGGGTTCATGATCCGTTCGTGTAGCGTCTCTTGCCTGATTGCCCTTTCCAGGATTCAGCAACCGTAACGGCCCTACGCTAAGGAGGTGGTGTAAACTGTTAAGCGGCAAGCGCGGTCGTTCGGGTTTTCCCGACAGGGCAAATGTATCAGTCAGCATCACTGCTCCCAGCACACTGTCGGATCGCTTCAACGTCAACCGCTTCAAGCTTTGTTGAATATCGCGACTGCTGTCTTCGATGGGTTTCAGCGCCAGAACAACGCCGTCAACCATTGGTGCCAGCAAGGCAGCTTCTATTCCGCTGAGTGTTGATGGGCCATCAAAGATCAAAATATCGGCCGCACGTTGCAGACCATCAACCAGCGCTGGCCATGGTTGTGAAGGAGGTAAAGGTCGGCCATCTTCATCAGTGTTACGGCTCAGAAGCAACACATTTTTTAACGGTGTTATGCGTAAACTTGACCAGACCTGCGCTTCACCATCAATCGTAATCGGTTGTAGCACTGCATCTGGATTAGAGAACAGTCCACTGAGGATCGCCCTTTCAGTTTCTGCGTCGACCAACAGTACCCGATACCCCGACAGGGTGTAGCAATGAGCCAGATCAACGACCAGCGCACTCCGTTCGACTGAAGGACGTGGCCCGCTGATCATCAGAATCCGCGCGTTACGGGGAAGTCCGGCCAGCACAATCTGGGTGTGCGCCTCTTTAACGGCTTGCCGACGCTGTCTGGCTTCTTCTTCGTCGAGTTCGATCAGTGGACGCTTACCCGGTACAGCACCGAGAAAGTTCAGCCCAAAGCGGCTCCGCAGGTCATTATGATTACGCCAGCGGGTATCGATAATTTCCAGGCCAAAAGCAGCTATTATTCCTAGCAATAATCCACTCAGGGCGGCAATAGCGACGGTCAGATTTCGTTTGTTTGGTAATGGTGAAGTTGGTACTTTCGCTGCCTCGAAGATTGCCAGACTACTAATCAGGCTGGTATTCTGTAACCGTAGCAACTGCGCGTAGGTATTTTGTGCTGTATCACGCGCCAGCTCTAACTCTTTAAGACGGTTACGCGCTTCGCGGAGATCGGTAGCGCTGGTTGCCTGAGCTAGCATCGCCCGCGCCTGCTCAATCTGGCGATCAAGTTGATCTATTTCAGCCTGTGATCGGGCAATCTGTTCGTTAAGCAGATTACGCTGTTCTGCCACTTTTTCCGGCGAGTTTGGGCTAAAACGAATTAATTCTTCGGCAACTGCACTAGCAATCGCTGCTGCCCGCTGGGGATTGGTGTCGGTGATCGTGATGTCAAGGAGACTGGCTTGCCGATTGACACTGGTCGTAAGCATGTACGTGCTAATCACTTGCCACGGGAAGGGTAGCTTGAGTTGTTCGACAACCGGCGCCAGAATGATCTCACGGCGCGCCATTTCAGCATAAAAACCGGCAACAGTCGTGCTTAAGCCAAACGTCTGGGGATCAGGTATGGCAGCGAGCGACTCGCCCACCCGCAATGTCACCCGACTCACATAGTAATCAGGTTGACGAAGAGTAAAGATCAGTGCCGCTCCGCCAGCCGTGGCTGCCGCCAAGCAAACTACCCACCACCAGCGCAACACGATGCGGAGGTAAGACCATATGTCGCTCCAGGTGAGCATTATGAAAGCTCCTTAACTACTAGGCAAAATCACCAGATCACCTGCTTCCAGGCCGCTTATGATTTCAACCTTACCATCCACCATCAAACCGGTCTGGACCTCTACCCGCTGCGGGCCGTTGTCACCTGGCACTAAGACATAGGTCCCGCCATCACGACGAATTGCCTCGACGGGCAACCAGCGCACGTTTTCGCGTTGGCCGAAATCAATGGTAACTAATGCCGGATCACCAACTGCTAATGGGATGTCACGGGCATTATAGATAATATGGAGTTCTGGTGTTTGAAGGGTGGACATGCCGGTAGGTTTGCGTACCACGCCCTGAAATGTGCGACCAGGATAACGGACAAAAGAGATTTCAACTGGCGTTCTATCAGGAATGCGTTCGAGATCGGAGCTATTTATCGAGCTGACGGTGATCTGTAAGCCTGAATCGTCCATCAACCGAATGACCGGCATTTCAGCTTGCACGGGCAGGCCGACCAGAGCATCAATGGCCGTCACTGAACCATCGAAGGGCGCATAAATCCGACGGGCTTCGATCTGCTGCTCGATCTCTTTGATCCTGAGTTCTGAAGCTGCCAGACTCTTCACCAGCGCAGGATCGGGCGTTGTGCGCTGCCGGGCAGCATCGAGTTGAATCTGCGCCTGTTCCACTGCACGCTGTGCAGCAATGACGTCAAACTGATTTGGCCCGCTGAGAAGCCGCTCAAGACGGGCACGGGCCAGTTCGACATCGGCTTCCGCAGCCTGCACTGCTGCAATTTCATTCCCCCGTGCCGTATCTAGTTCGATTTGGGCCAGCGCCACTGCACTTTCTGCGGCTTGCAGCTCAACCGCAAGCCGGTCAACGAGTGCACGTACTTCTGGCGTATCTTCCACCTCAAGGCGGGCACGGGCTTCGCCGAATGCGGCCTGGACGCGCTGTAATGCTGCTACGCGGTCGGCAAGTGCCCGTTCAGCGCGGGTCTTTACGGCTGAAGCGTCATTGCGCGTGCGGGCCAGCGCCGCTTCAGCGCGCTGTAATGCAGCTCGCGCCTCGGCAATGTCGCTTGCCGAAGCAGGAGTCGTGAGTTGTGCCAGTCGGTCACGAGCCGCAGCCAGGGCTACTTCGGCTGCCCGAACGTCAATCTGAGCACGGGCGATAACCTGATCAATCATTCGCCGATCTTGATCGGCATTGATCTGCGCCTGACGTAGCTGATTTTTAAGTGTGCCCAGATCGATTTCGGCTAAGAGTTGCCCGGCCTTTACCTGCGCCCCTACTTCGACGTACAGATTGCGCAAAATACCACTCTCGCGAAACGCCAGACCACGTTCAAGAATTGGCGTGACCTGACCACTAAACTCACGCCGGTCGTGAAAGGTTCCCAGCGCAACGGCAACGGTCTTTTGTACCGGTACTGTCGTTGTTGCCGTTGGTGCGATTGCTACCACAGTCGGTTCCGGTGTTGGTGGTGGTGTCCAGGGTTCAGGCGTCGGTGCGCCAACCAGCGTACTGATACTACAACTACTCAGCCCGAATGCAACACCTAAGATCAGGATTATGGGCCAGACAAGTCTTCGGTATCCCATACATTCTCCGGCCTAATGTGTCACTGCCAACGCACCGGTCAATGGTACGCCGACAGCCGGTACTTGCACTGCCTCTTGCCTCAGTATCCATCTACTGGCGGCCAGCAGATCATCGGCGATGTACGTTGGCTGAAACCGCCGCAGTTCAGTCTTCTGCGATTCAGCAGCACCACGGCCACTCTTGACCAGAATCGTCTGACATCCCATCTGTTGACCGGCAGCAATGTCGGTGAGGGCATCCCCGATGAGGAAGGTCTTTCGGCAGTCGATCTGGTATTGCCTGGCCAGCTCCTCGATCATCCCCGGTTGCGGTTTTCGGCAATGGCAACGCTCTTCGGGGGTGTGAGGACAATAGCGGATGTCCTCGATGTGCGCACCGTGGTGATCGGCAATAGCTCGCAGCCGGGTATGAATGTCTTCCAATGCTTCCAGGCTCATCAGCCCTCGCCCGACTGCGGCCTGGTTCGTGATGATGAAGATGCGAAACCCGGCGTTTGTCAACAGACGCAACGCTGTCAGTGCGCCAGGCAAAAATTGAAATTCCGCCCAGCTCTTAACGTGGTCTGCCCGGTTGTAATTGATCACTCCATCGCGGTCGAGAAATACAGCGCGCATAAGCCCCTCCCCCTGGCGCTGCCCTGATGGCATAAGCAGACGATGACAATAGTGACATAAGTACAGTACACGTTGTTGCTGACGATATGCTAACAAAAATGAAGGGGATTTATAAAAATCCTGTCAGCTTCATCTGCTAATGTGCGTGCATGCAAAGGATGACGTTGATAGGGGGGAAGGTATGATCATCTCACGCACGCCGTTGCGCGTCAGTTTCGTTGGCGGTGGTAGTGATTTACCGGCGTACTACCGTCATGAACCAGGCGCAGTTGTCAGCACTGCTATTAACAAGTATATCTACATTACGGTGAACGAGAAGTTTGATCGGCAGATTCGGGCTAGTTATTCGGTAACTGAAATTGTCGAGCGGGTTGATGATCTCAAGCACCAACTTATTCGTGAGGCGTTACGGCTGGTTGGCCGAACACACTCCATCGAGATTACTTCAATCTCTGATATTCCCTCGCAAGGTACCGGTCTAGGTTCATCGAGTACCTATACCGTTGGCCTGTTGAATGCGCTCTATGCCTTCGTTGGCCGTTTCGCCGGCGCCGAACGGTTGGCACGAGAGGCGTGTTACATCGAAATCGAGCGCTGCGGTGCTCCTATCGGTAAGCAGGATCAATACATTGCAGCATTTGGCGGTTTTCAGTTTATTCAATTTAATCCTGATGAGACGGTGTTTGTCGATCCGATCATCTGTCAGAGCGAGACGAAGCGCTTGTTGCAGCAGCGCTTACTGATGTTGTATACCGGTGCCACCCGTAAAGCCGATGATGTGTTGCGTGAACAGCGGGAAAACACTGAACGCGACGTGTCGCGACGGCGCCATTTGCGCCGTATGGTAGAGCTGGCGCACGATCTCCGCATTGCCCTGCATCACGATAATCTTGATGCGTTCGGCGAGATTTTACACGAGGGCTGGATGCGCAAACGCGAATTGGCCAGCAGCATCTCTAATTCCCAGATTGATGATTGGTATGAGCGTGCCCGTACTGCTGGCGCTATCGGCGGTAAAATCCTGGGTGCCGGTGGTGGTGGCTTCTTGCTCCTCTATGCACCCGAAGAACGCCACCCGGCGATTCGCGCCGCCTTGCCAGAATTGCGCCCCGTGCCAATCCAGTTTGAGCCACAGGGTAGTAAAATTATCTATGTTGAAGAGCGGTAGCGCTTCCTGGTAGTACGTGCAGGGTTGATCCAATGATGGGGGAACTACATTGGAGGTATTGTTGTCTAAGAGCATGATCAAAAACTTGGATGGTTGATGCGGTTCTGCAATGGCATTCCAAACGATAGGTACCGGATCGTTGCTGATGAGAACCGTTGGCAGGTAGGGTATGCGTCGCCCTTCCGCGATGGGAGGGGGGGCAACGTATTCCGTCCCGGTGCTGCGGCGCACGCCTGGCGTGCCCTCACCTTCCCCCCAGCCCCCTTCCTCTCCCCCGCTGGGGGCGAGGAAGGGGGAGGGCGCTGCCTCCCCTTCCCCCCGGCCCCTTCACCGCTTCACTCGTCGCCTGGCGTGCTCGTTCCCGCACCGGTAGGGGCAGGTTTCCAACCTGCCCGCTGGGCGGCTGGACGCGAGGGCATATGAGGGGTGTCGGCGTCGCTCCCTCCCCTTCCCCCCTAGCCCCCTGCCTCTCCCCCGCTGGGGGCGAGGAAGGGCGAGGGCGCTCCCTCTCCTTCCCCCCAGCCCCTTCACCGCTTCACTCGTCGCCTGGCGTGCTCGTTCCCGCACCGGTAGGGGCAGGTTTCCAACCTGCCCGCTGGGCGGCTGGACGCGAGGGCATATGAGGGGTGTCGGCGTCGCTCCCTCCCCTTCCCCCCAGCCCCCTTCCGCTCCCCCGCTGGGGCGAGGAAGGGGGAGGGCGCTGCCTCCCCTTCCCCCCGGCCCCTTCACCGCTTCACTCGTCGCCTGGCGTGCTCGTTCCCGCACCGGTAGGGGCAGGTTTCCAACCTGCCCGCTGGGCGGCTGGACGCGAGGGCATATGAGGGGTGTCGGCGTCGCTCCCTCACCTTCCCCCCTGGCCCCCTGCCTCTCCCCCGCTGGGGGCGAGGCAGGGGGAGGGCGCTGCCTCACCTTCCCCCCAGCCCCCTTCCTCTCCCCCGCTGGGGGCGAGGCAGGGGGAGGGCGCTGCCTTCCCTTCCCCCTCGCCCCTTCACCGCTTCGCTCGTCGCTCGGCGTGCTCGTTCCCGCCCCTACCATACACTGACGACCTGATCGACGAGCGAAGCGTGGCGTGGGGAGACCGCTGACGGAACAGGAAATGTCACACCGCTGCCCGTGCTACGGAATAGGCGAGTAACCCGCATCTTCTTCACGCTTCTATTTCCTTTCCCTTCTCTACGCACCTCTGCCAGGCATGATGAAACCTTTGAAAAGTCCCACTCTCGAATTAGGAATGTTGACACTCTCATTGACGATACCGGTATAATTGAGGTAGATGCGCTGTCGTTGATATACCATTTGGTGTATTCCTCGTAAGGAGAAATCCGCGTGCTCCACCGCTCCTCATATAAGCAAATTGTCATCCTCGTTATCCTGTGGTGTGTTCTTCCATTCACGATTACAATCGCCGGTAATCCACCTTTTCGGCAGTGGGTGCCAATTATTTTTGGGCCTTCACCTGAGCCGCAATATCTGATCAACGTCCCCTACTTTTCGGTAGCCAGTGTAACCGGTGAACGTTTCGATCAGATGGCGATCTTCTGGTTTGGCCAACTGAGCCGTGATACGAACTACACTGATGTTCGGATTGGTTATAACGACACGGATCTCTACCTATACCTTGCCAGTTTTGATCGTCAGCTCTGGTACGATACAACCCCTTCACCTGCCGATCTGACGGCCTGGGATGCGGCTACACTGTTGATTGATACTGCTAATAGCACCCGGCTGAGCGCTACCAGTTTCCGCTTCGTAGCCCAATTCCGAGGTGATGCTGTCGTTGATCCAGCTTACCAGTTAAGCCAGAGTGCGAGCGGTGGAAGTTGGTCAACGACGACGGTTGCCTTCCATTCAATTCCCGGCTGGCGTGGTGATCGATTGAACGATAACAATGATAGCGAAGATCGGGGCTGGGCAATGACCTTTCGGATACCGTTTGCCAGCCTTGGGCTGAGTGGACGACCAGCCGATGGGACGCGCTGGCGAATAGCGCTGATCGTCCACGACCGCGACAATGCCGCCGGGAATCCGGCAATCCCAGACCAGTCGTGGCCGCCAGGACTGAATGCTGATGTGCCATCTACATGGGGCGGTATCAGGTTTGGTCTCCCGACGTATACGCCTCCGGCCACCGGTTCAGTTCAGGAGTTTCAGATTCGCCATCGCTTGAATGGAGTCACTGTGGTTGATGCCGGGATTGGTGGGGTTAATCCCTATATGTGCGACGATAGCGGCGATTACTGGAATACCTGGGGGAATCGCCCGCCACCTTCAGAACAGGGTGACGTTAGTATTCAGAATCAATCGGATATTGCCGACTGGCCCTGCTTCGCGAAGTACTATATCACCTTTCCGCTCAACACCTTACCAGCAGGTCGTACCGTTATTTCAGCCAGGTTGATTCTGAGCCAGATGGGGAATGCCAAACCCAGTCAGGCCCAACGTTCTCTGATCCAGGCTTTACTGGTTGGTGAAGATTGGAACCCGACTACCATCACCTGGAACAATGCGCCCTTGGTACGTGAAAATGTTGGTTCAGGCTGGGTTGATCCAATTCCCCAATTCCCAGGTTGGGAAAACCTCCCTAAACGCGAGATCGATGTAACGTGGGGATTTGTGCAAGCCTATACTCGTGGTCAACCGCTACGTCTGGCCCTCTATTCCGCCGATAGCGCCTATCACAGTGGGAAGTACTTTGTGTCGAGTAACACTGGCGATTGGAATGCCGAGAATCGTCCGACTTTAGTTGTGCGGCTGTCTCCGTAGCTAGTAGGAACGGAGGGGGCTGGGGGGAACTGCAGAACGGGCACAGCATCGCTGTGGCCCTACCTTCCACGCCCCTGGTGGGAGAAGAGGGTGCCGAGGGGAAAGGGAAGGGCCGTTCTCCCCCTTACTCTCCCCCTGGTGGGAGAGGAATGGGGCTGGGGGGAAGGAGAGGGGGAACCACCCACCGTATCACCGAGAACAGCTACTGTTCCCCTCCCCCCATCTCCACCCAGCGCCGGAACAGTTCGACGGTGTAGCGCCACTGCCCATCGTGATGGTGCACCACGTCGTGGCGGCATAGAGTCTGGAGCGCCTGATCAACCGTGCGCTCCGGCAACCCACTGATCTCGCACAGCCGGGCAAACGGCAGCCCATCGGGGTGCGGCGCCAGGCAGCGCA
This sequence comes from Chloroflexus sp. MS-G, assembly GCF_000735195.1. GTDB lineage: Bacteria > Chloroflexota > Chloroflexia > Chloroflexales > Chloroflexaceae > Chloroflexus. The sequence goes on along the minus strand of NZ_JPIM01000092.1, from coordinate 1,991 downwards.
GAATGGTCTGCTGCTCCGGCGCGCCATGCTGCGCCTGCCCCCACACACCGGTGAAGTAGTAGCGCGCCTGGTGATAGAAATCGGTGGTGATCACTGCTTCGACATCGGCGCGCCGGAAGCGTGGCTCCTGCGCCTTGCCCTGCTCGAAGGAGAGTGTGTTGAACCGGCTGACCAGCCGATGCCCGATCAGTTGCACCAGGTACGGCTGCCCGCCGGTCAGTTCCCAGATATGGTCAAGCGCCTCACGCTCGTAATCCAGCGCAAACTCCGGGTCGGGCGGGTTCGCCAGCACCTGATCGACCGCGCCACGACTCAGGAAGCTGACCTTGACCGGAATGACACTGGCGAAGAACGGCTGAAAATAGTCGCTGCTCATCTCTTCAAGGGTGTGCAGCCCGGCAAAGGCGAACGCAATCCGTTCGTCCATCTGGATGTAGCCGCGCAACGTCTTCAGGATGTCGGTCGGCAGTCTGTCGTTGGTGATCCACTCTTCCAGTTGCTCAAACTCGTCGAGCGCGATGATCAGGCGCTGCTCGTTTAGTATTGCGCTGACCTGCTTCAGGTAGCGTTCAAACGCCAGTTCGGGCCGCTGCTCAAACGCCGCGTCGCCAATCGGGGGCGCAGGCAACTGCCTGTGCTGGAGGGTATCGGCGATGCTGTCAGCCAGTTTCACAAACAGATCAACGGCACCGTTGCGCAGATCGCCGAGCAACAGAAGATTGACATACGCAACATGCACCCGGCTCCCCAACCGCCCATCCAGGTTGCGCAGGATCGAGGTTTTCCCCATGCGCCGGTGCCCGAAGATCACCACCGACGGCGGGTTGGCGCTGCCGTACCAGAGTTCTTCAAGCCGGCGCAACACATCGTCGCGCCCTACCAGTCTATTTCCGGGCACCGGATCGCCGATGATATAGGGGTTGCGCACCGGCTGCGTCGGCGTCGCCTGCCCAACCTCGGCCGTCGTATTGAGCAACAGATCGCGCCAGGTCGTGGCAATCGCGCGCACCAGTTCCCGTTCCGCCCGTGGGATCTGCTCGATTCCGGTCAGAACCTCGTTCACCTCAGCCAGCGCCCGGTTCAGCGCCTGCGAACGAACCACCCGCGACACGCTCATCTGCACCGTGTGCGCCTCCTGCGCCGCCCGCTGCAGACGCGCCAGCGCGGGCCACGATGCGCGCTGCGCCAGCGGATCGCCGACCGGCGGTTGCGTGGCGGTCAGGAATGATTCGTCTACGCCCAGTGCTGCCAGATCACCGAAACTGCTGCACCGCTGCGCCAGCGCCAGCGTGCTGGCCAGCCGATAACACGCTTCGCCGCCCGCCAGATCGCGCACTACCGCAAACGCCTGCGCCGCCTGCGCCGCGTCGTTCTGCGAGAGGAACCAGAACCCGGCGCAGGCTGCTCGCGCTGACGTGTCCAGCACTGGTGTCAGCGGGAAACGATCCATCCAGCGCTGTTTGATCCGAGAAGGCAGGAGAAAAAAAAAGCCATCAATTGTTTCACGCCAGAGCGCACGACGCAGTGGAACGGCGCCGAACCGCACCAGATCCCAATCAAAAGGATCGCGGGCCAGCTCGGCGGCTGCCGGGATGATCTGCGCTACCGACAGGCGGGCCATTGCTCGATTGACAGCTGCTACCGCCGGGATGAACTGAAGGCTGTACGCCAGAATCTGATTGACATTGTGGACGCCGGCGCTCCAGTCGCGTATCAGCCAGCGCTCCAGGCGCGCCCGCAGACCGGGGATCGGGACGACCGTCACCCGCGGCAGCCACGGTCGCTGTAATAGAGTGCGACGTGACCAGATGAGCCACGTTGGCAGCGCCAGCAGCAGGTAATCGGGCAGGCGCAGTACCGCCACGCCGAACGCCACGCCGAATGCCACGCCGAATGCCACGCCGCCCGCCACGCCGAATGCCACGCCGCCCGCCACGCCGCCCGCCACGCCGCCCGCCACGCCGACCGCCACGCCGCCCGCCACGTCGAAT
>NZ_JPIM01000091.1 GCF_000735195.1 Chloroflexus sp. MS-G | reverse complement strand
GGCCCTGCATACAGCGATTGCCGAATTGCGCGATCTTATTGCCCGTGGCGAAGCACCATTCGCTGCTGAACGTGTCGCTGTGCAAATGATTAAGCAAGCATGATCAGGTAGTGTAGCCGGCAGAATGTTGGCTACCCAATCACATCCGAGCAGGTTCTATGTCATTTCTGGCTCCTTTAGCATTGATCGCAGCGGCGATTGTTGGCCCGATGATTGTGGCCATGTATTTGCTCAAGCTACGCAGGGAAGAGCGTGTAGTTTCGTCAACCTTCCTCTGGCAACGCATGGTGCGCGACATCGAAGCCAATGCACCGTGGCAAAAGTTGCGCCGCAATCTGTTATTGCTGTTGCAATTACTACTCATGCTGTTGCTGGTATTGGCTCTGGCCCGTCCATTTATTCCGGTCACTGGTATCAGCGGCGCAAACCTGATCATTATCTTCGACCGCTCGACCAGTATGCTGGCCACCGATGAACCACCTTCCCGCCTTGAGGCAGCCCGGCGGCAGGCGATGGCACTGATTGACCAGTTGCCCGACAATGGTCGGGCAACGATCATTGCAATCGGCGGTCAGATGGAAGCACCCATTGCCTCATCGAGTGATCGTCGCGAGCTACGGCGTGTCATCGAGCAGATTCAACCAAGCTACAGCAACCAATCCGATCTGAGCCAGGCGCTGACGCTGGCCTCGGCTCTGGCCGCCCGCGAACCCGATAGTGAGGTTGCGATCATCTCCGACGGTAACGTTAAGGTTCCTGATGGTCTGCGTGTTCCGGCGCGAGTGCGCTATTTCCCCATCGGACGCTCCGCCGACAATGTGGCGATCAACGCGATTGCCCTCCAACCCGGCGCATTCGAGCAGACTCTATTTGTGCAGGCAACAAATTACGGGGATAGACCGGTTACTCGTCGCATGTCGATCTATCTCGATGGGAAACTCGACTTTGCAATTGATCTAACTATTGAACCAGGGCGCGAGCAGAGCTTAACTCAACCGATCCCAGCAACAGTGAGTATTATCGAAGCACGCCTCGATGAGCGTGATGCCCTGCCGGTCGATGATCGGGCTTACGCAGTTAGTCCACAACGAGAAACGGTGCGGGTACGATTGGTCAGCGATGGCAATCGCTTCCTGCAAACCGGTCTTTCCCTGCTGCCTGGTTTGGAAGTGGTGCAGGTACCAACGACAACCACCACATTCCCCGAAAGCGCGGCTGAAATTCCATTGACGATCTTCGATGGAACCGTTCCTGCGACACTGCCACCTGGTAACCTGCTCTTTATCGGCCCTCTGCAAAGCACTGAACTCTTCTCGATAACCGGTGAATTCGACTTCCCGCTCGTTCGTCCGACCGCTCTCGAAGACCCGATCTTGCGCAATGTACGCTTCACCGATGTCAATATTTTGCGTGCACCGCGCATCGTTTCCGGTTCGTGGGCGCGGGTTATCGTCGATAGCGATGGGGGGCCACTCTTGCTAGCCGGCGAACGTGAGGGCAGGCGCATTGTGGTATTGGCCTTTGATCTCCATGCGTCTGATCTTCCGCTGAATATCGCGTTTCCGATCCTCCTTTCCAACATGATCGAGTATCTCCTACCGGTGAGCAGTCTCCAACTCACTACCGGTCAACCAATTGTGGCACCGGTTGATAGCAGCATTGAGGAGGTACGGATCATTCGTCCAGATGGTCAGGTCGTTAGTTCGCGCGATGGACTGGTGCAGATACGAGCGAACCAGACCTTTTACACCAATACCGATCTGCCCGGTATCTATACCCTTGAAGAACGGCGTGGTAATACCGTGATTGCCAGCCGTCGTTTTGCGGTTAATCTGTTTGCGCCAAACGAGTCGCGGATAGCTCCTCAGCGCGACTTAACCATTCCTCAGCTTAGCGGGGCGCAAAGCACGATTGCCCGCGAGCGCGATGGCCGCCAGGAGATTTGGCGCTGGCTGGCATTGGCCGCTCTGATCATGCTGCTGATCGAGTGGCTGTTCTACCAGCGTAATGCTCTCTCCATCCTCCGCCAGCGCTGGCGACGGCGTACCGCCGAATCGAGTTAAGCAGGAAGAAGATCAGCGACAGGTGCGACCGCTATCCCTCTTTTCTGGACTCATCAGGCCATTAGTACGCAAGAGAAGCGGATTTTTACGCCTCCCTCACTCGTACCAGGGGACTCTCGCACGACCCACTTCCGGCCTTCCAGGAGCCTGATCAAAAACCCAGATTTCTTATTGGTCATGCACCGTACCCGCGCAATCATTGCATGAGAGGTTGCCAACATACTTTCGCGCCAGCCATGCTACTCCCCTTCCTCGCCCCGTGTGGGAGTTGAAAGGGGGCAAGGGAGATGGTGAGGGTCGATTGCTTGCCAACATTCCTACGGTCGCGCCTCAGCAAAAGCCCAGGTTTTTGATCATGCTCTAAAGAGGAGATGCCACTGCTATAGGCACTTCAGGGCAGCAGAAACTTCCTGCGCTAGGGGTAGGTTCCACCCTTTTGGCCCGTCGCTTGCCGAAGATGTGATACACCAGCCGATGCTTGGTTATCGCCTACCACCGAACGCGGGCCGGATGCTAGCATTCCGGGTGATTACGGGAGTTGGGGGGTATCGACAGCAGCGGCGGACGATTTCAAAACCACTCTCTTACCGGTTCATGGAAGGCGCGCTATAATGCAGTAGAATGTACGTAGTAGGATAAGGGGCCGTCTTTATTGCTTCTATCGAGATACCTCGTGTCCTGATTCAATACAATGATGCAGAGAGGATTCCTGTGGAAATCGAAGCCAAATTCAAGGTCAGTGCTGCCGATCTGGATCGGCTAGCTGCACTGAATGCACTCGGTCCGTACACGCTTCGCACCATGGCTGCCGAACATCAGCGCAATACTTATTACGACAGTGCTGATGGTCGGCTGGCGCAGGCTCGCTATGGGTTGCGCGTTCGCCAGATCGGTCATCGCTCGATCATTACCCTTAAAGGGCCAGCTCGCCTCGATGAAAACGGTATTCATCATCGGGCAGAGTTTGAATTTCCCGGCGATGATCCCAATCCTGTGCATTGGCCGGCTGGGCCGGCTCGTGATCTGGCTCAGGCCTTGCTGTTAGGTGCGCCGGTTCGTCCATTGCTCACTATCGAGACGACACGCCGGATCATCCATGCGATGCGTGATGGACGTGATCGGGTCGAAATTTGTCTGGATCGAGGTACTATTTATGCCGGACAGCATCAGGCCCCGATTTGCGAACTGGAACTTGAAGTCTTGCCTGCCGGATCGGTCTACGATCTCACCGAATTAGTGAATGCACTCCGCTCGTTGATCAAGCTAACTCCTGAACGTCAGAGTAAGCTCGAGCGGGGAATGGCATTGTTACAACGTCGTTGATGTCGTTTGTATGCGAGTGGTGGCCTGGAGAGATTAACATGACCAATATCACTCATCTTGACGACTACCTCGAGCAGCTTCTCACACAGTATCGGGTTGATCGAGTTCATGCCCGCCAGGTAGCCAAGCATGCCTTAACCTTGTTTGATGCGTTGCAACCGAAGCACGGCTGGTCAGCGACCGATCGCGATCTGGTCGAAGCCGGTGCTTTGTTGCACAACGTCGGTTTAACGACCGATCCGGCTGAGCATCATCTGGTTGGCCGCGACATTGTTTTGCGCCATTCGCTAGGTGATACGGTTACACAGGCTATCTTAGGGGCAATTATCGCTCTTCACCGGCGGAAACCGCGCTTTCAGATCGAACCCTCCGTGTTGTGCCTCAAGAAACGGCATCGCAGGCTAGCCCTCCAACTCGCCGCAATCGTTCGGGTCGCTGATGGCTTCGACTACAGCCAAACGCAAACGACGCAGGTTCAGGTAGCATCGCAGAATGGTCGCCTACGCCTGATCGTAAGTGGTCCTCATGCTGCGGTTGATGCCGAGCGGGCATCGGCCAAAGCAGATTTGTGGGAGCGTGTGATCGGTACGCGACCGGAAATAGTGGTACAGAGTGAGGGTTCTGTTGTCGAAGCGGTTGCCGGTGAAGATGAGCCGACTGAGTTACTACCGTATTGGTACGCTTCGGGTGAGGTGTCCTTTGCTGAATTAGGACGAGTTGTCTTGCGTCGGCACCTCCGACGACTGCAACAGACGGCGCGGGCAGTGAAAGATGACGAAACCATCGAGGCGGTTCACGATCTGCGCGTGGCGACGCGCCGGATACGTGCAGCCCTCCGTTTACTTGCGCCGGTTGTACCGGTCAAGCCTGCTAAGCGGGCAACCGAAATGGTACGCACACTGGCCCGCGAAGCAAGCGCTATCCGTGACCGTGATGTATTGCTGAGCGACATGACTCATCGCAATATTCTTGGTTTAGAGCCGATTATCGAGGCGGTACGCGCCGAGCGAATGGCTGCACACGCCGAACTGCTCGCTCATCTTTCAAGCGATCAGTATGAACGTGAGCTGCGGGGGTTAGCGCAACTGGCGTGTTTTTCTACGGGTTGGGATGACCGACCACGAGTGCGCGATCAGGCCGGAAGTATGCTGTATGCACACTATGAGGCGCTTCGTTCGTATGACCGCAACGGCTTACCCGAAGATGATGCCAGCCTGCATGCCATGCGGATCGCTGGTAAGCGCCTGCGCTATGCGCTCGAGCTGATCGGTGATATTGTTGGTGAGCGGTTGAATGATCTCTTGCAACCACTGATCGATTTTCAGGATCATCTCGGCGCATTGAACGATATTAGTGTCGCACGCGGTCTTCTGGCGCCGTACACTGTACACCATACCGCGGTCGCAGAATACATGGCGGAAAGAGAGGCTGAATGGGCGACCTTGCGAGCCGAGTTGCCCGAATGCTGGAATGTATTGGCGGGCGCCGACTATCGTCATCGTTTGCTCGCAATTATTGGTGATCTCTGACGCAGATCGATAATGGCAAACGGCAGGTAGAGGATGAGAATCGTTATAATGCCGAGGACCTCCATCCAGATAATGTAGAACGGCCACGGTCCGAGCAGATCGAGCAGACTCGGCGTGTATGGCTTATGCGCTAGAAAAAGATAGTTACTGCCAAGGAGCCAGTTCACCACGCCGACTGCGACCATATAAAGATTTGCCCCGACAATCACCAGTCCCACCGATCGCCAAGTGGGACGGTACCCTTCCAGCGTGATCATACTCAGCGCTGCCAGCACAATACCCCCGTGTGAGATGAAACTCTGAAAGGCGCGGAAGTGCGGGAAGCCATACACACCGATGTCGGGTGTGAGCAGGGCCTGGATTGCACCGCCGATACCCATAAAATAGGCAAACTCGAAGATGCGGTAGCTGCGTGTAAGCAGCATAATCACGCTGAGCCAGGTGAACAGCATACAGAGGTGTAACGGCAGCATGTACTGGATCGACCAGAGGCCGTGGACCCAGAACCAGACATTGTAAGCTATTTCATTGATGGCGAGAATGCCTGCCAGCGTATACCGCCAGATACGCCCAGCGGTTGGTGATAACCGACGACCCGGCCCCAGTATCCACAAACAGGCCAGTACAACGCACATCAAGGCGATTAGATGCGGCGGGCTGAAGAGGATAAAGGGTTGGCCGTTCCAGTGTAATCCAAAGAGTTCATCCATACAATGTGCTCCGTGCGTAAGCGAGACCGATCTCGCCGATGAAAACTGGTGTCTATCGCTACATGTTATGTATATCATAACCAGATCGTCCGGCAGTGGGCAAGATGTCATCGTGCATGGGTTGCCACCGTTGCACTGTGAGACGGCTATTCGGATCGGCACGCAGTTGAAACAGCGTTTTCAGCATCGTCGTCGTATCGCGAACGGACGGGAAGGGGAGAAGCGTCGTCAGGACGGTACCTGGGTGCGCGGGCTTCCGGCCCGCATGGCATGTACACAGAGATTCTTTCTCAAATCTCTGTGCTCTCTGTGCTCTCGGTGGGAAATAAAACCACGGAGCACACAGAGTACACAGAGATTCTTTCTCAAACCTCTGTGCTCTCGGTGGGAAATAAAACCACAGAGCACAGCATGGATGATGCGTACTGCGCCTGGAGTCATCTTTCATCATTCCTACTGCGTAAAGTGGGAGGAAGCGCCGCTCCGACATCTCCCTATCACAGCCGTACATTGGGATGCATCAGTTGTTGCGCTTCCTGGCATCGTCAAACGATGGTGTCTCGTCATCTCTGCATCTCGTGGTTCCATCGAAACCTGCTAGCAATCTCTGTTGCTGAGTGCTAACATTGACTTGACAAATCGGCTGATCTTGTGTACTATTACCAACGGGTTAGCACTCTCGTGTTGACAGTGCTAATCAGTTGCAGCGAAACGTATCCTGAGACATAGTAAACGGAGGATAGCAGCTATGGCGGATTTCCGCATCCGACCTCTTGGCGACCGGGTAGTAGTTAAGCCGGTTGAGCGTGAAGAGAAGACAAAAGCCGGTATTTTCCTGCCCGATACGGCTAGCAAAGAACGTCCTATGGAAGGCACGGTGCTGGCTGTAGGCGAGGGGCGCCGCGATGACAACGGCAAACTGATCCCAATGAACGTTAAAGTTGGCGATCGGGTGATCTTTGCCAAGTACAGTGGCACCGAGTTCAAGCTCGATGACGTTGAGTACCTGATCTTGTCGGAGAAGGACATTCTGGGTATCGTCCAGGAATAAGTATTGTCGCGTAAGTAGTGCTATTCTCACAGGAGGATTATAGATCCTATGCCAAAGCAGCTTTATTTCAACGAAGAAGCGCGTCGCGCTTTGAAGCGTGGTGTCGATATTGTTGCCGATGCGGTGAAGACCACCCTTGGTCCGCGCGGGCGCAATGTCGCAATTGATAAGAAGTTTGGTTCGCCGACAGTAACCCACGACGGTGTGACGGTAGCGAAGGAGATCGAGCTGAAGGATCCCTTCGAGAACATGGGTGCGCAACTGCTTAAGGAAGCGGCCACCAAGACCAACGACGTTGCCGGTGACGGTACAACGACAGCGACCGTACTGGCACAGGCCATCGTCACCGAAGGTCTGAAGGTTGTCGCGGCAGGCGCCAACGCGATGCTCCTCAAGCGTGGTCTTGATCGGGGTGCCGAGGCACTGGTTGCGGCTATCAAGGCAAGCGCCGTACCGGTTCGCGATCGGGCTGACATTGCGCATGTGGCGACCAACTCGGCGGCTGACAGTGAGATCGGTGAGCTGATCGCCGAGGTCATGGAGAAGGTCGGTAAAGACGGTGTCATTACCGTTGAAGAATCGAAGGGTGTTACCTTCGAAAAGGAATACACCGAGGGCATGCAGTTCGACCGCGGTTACATCTCTGGCTACATGGTAACCAACGTCGAGCGGCAAGAAGCCGAGCTTGATGATCCCTACATCCTGATCACCGATAAGAAGATCAGCAGCATCCAAGAGATCCTCCCCGTCCTTGAGAAGGTGTTGCAGGTGACGAAGAACTTCGTCATCATCGCCGAGGACGTTGATGGCGAGGCCCTGGCGACGCTAGTTGTGAACAAGCTGCGTGGCACGATTAATGCGTTGGCGGTTAAGGCGCCTGGTTTCGGTGATCGCCGCAAGGCAATGTTGCAAGATATTGCTATCCTCACCGGCGGTACCGTTATCAGCGAGGAGATTGGGCGCAAGCTCGATAGTGCGACGATTGAAGACCTGGGCCGTGCGCGCAAGGTTATCGCGACTAAGGACGATACGACGATTATCGAGGGCCGTGGTGATGAGGCTGCTATCCGTGCCCGAATTGAGCAGATCCGCGCTCAGATTGCCACTACAACCAGCGACTTTGATCGTGAGAAGCTGCAAGAGCGGCTGGCGAAGCTGGCCGGTGGTGTGGCAGTGATCAAAGTCGGTGCCGCTACGGAGCCTGAGCTGAAGGAGAAGAAGCACCGGGTCGAGGATGCGCTGAGTGCGACCCGTGCGGCGGTCGAAGAGGGTATTGTCCCCGGTGGTGGCGTGGCGTTGCTGAACGCTATTCCGGCGCTCGATAATGTTCAGGTCGCCCACGAAGATGAAAAGGTCGGTCTGCAAATCCTGCGCCGTGCGCTCGAAGAGCCACTCCGTATCCTCGCTCGCAACGCCGGTGAGGACGGTTCGGTCATTATCGCGAACGTCCGCCGCTTGCAGGAGGAGAAGGGCGATAAGACCATTGGCTATAACGTGCTGACCGGCCAGTACGGCAGCATGATCGAGCAGGGTATTATCGACCCAGTGAAAGTAACGCGCAGTGCTGTTCAGAATGCGGTTTCGATTGCCGGTATGATCCTCACCACTGAGGCGCTGATTACCGACATCCCGGAGGATAAGCCTGCTGCCACGCCAGGGGCTGGCGCCGGTATGGACTTCTAAACGAGTCTGAACAGTAACCCTCTTCTCTGGGAGCGCGGGCTACAGAGGCCCGCGCTCTGCCTTGCGGCAGCCCTTAGCACCTATCTGAATCATCGGCACGGTACACTCGTGCAGGATGCGGGCCGGAGGCCCGCGCGCCCAGCCCTTAGCACCTATCTGAATCATCGGCTCACGGGACACTCGTGCAGGATGCGGGCCGGAGGCCCGCGCGCCCAGCCCTTAGCACCTATCTGAATCATCGGCTCACGGTACGGCGGATGAAACCTGATCGATGGACGGGTGTAGCAGCGCTGTGCCCCAACCGATCTTCTTCTGCGATCAGGTATTCTCGATAGACGCTAAGCGTTAAAGCTGTGGAGCGCAGAAAGGAATGCCGTAACGTCGTGAAAAGAAAAAGGGAACCCACAATCATCCGCTGCCGGTTATTTTCTGGATAATCTCTTCGATCCTGCGATCCAGCGTAAACCAGATCATCTGCACCGAAACGTGAAATACCTCTTCAATGGCACTGATCGTTTGTTGACGACGGCGTTCGACTCGCGTCGGATCGGCATAAAAATCGGCTAGATTTTCATTGGCGCCAAAATCATCGACAACGATCACCTGCGTCACACGCTCAGGTAGCCCGATCTGCACATACTGCCAAAAGCGAGGGTCGGCTTTAGCAACTCCGAGATCGGCTGAATTGGCAATGAACGCCAATGCTGTATGCTGCAACGGGCCGACGCGCACCCGCTTGATCCGGTTATGTTCCCGACGTAATGCTCTGGCTGACCAACCCAAGGTTGCCAGTTCACCGGCAATCTGGAATGTTGCTTCGGCATAGTGATCGGTTGCGATGAGTGGGATAATCTGCGGTCTGGATTGCAGGATCGCAAAGAGTGGCTGCCATGCCGGATCAATGACCGAGGCTGCCATATATGCACGGGTAAAGCGACCGGCAGATCGTACTGCTGTCGCTAAAGGGATGCCGCGTTCCTGGAGTTTGCGGCTTAGCAATGCTCTCAGCCCGATGCGGGTAGTACTCCCTTCCACCCAGGTTGGTACGACCAGATCATTCCAATAGCGCTCGGTATCGATTCCTAGCGCCTGCAACCCCGATTGTTGTAATGCCATTGCCAACCGTGCTGATGTTCCAAATCGAACGGCCTCAAGGCTAAGCGTGCCGGAAAAGTCGAGAATCAAAAGGGTTGTTGCCATTGCTCTACTCGTAAGGGTTAGAGTGCAGCAGTGCGGCGCCCGTATATTATACCAATGCCTGATCCGGCAACATGGCACGATTCGACAACCTGTTTAGATAGTGTATAATATTTCTAGTAATGGGCGGGAGTGGCTCAGTTGGTAGAGCGACACCTTGCCAAGGTGTAGGTCGCGGGTTCGATCCCCGTCTCCCGCTCCATAGTGATGACCACTCACACTTGTGAGGTGGTCATCTTTTTTACGAAACTGTATATAATAAGCACAACATATCCAATCATTTTTACGTTCATGAGATGACGAGACCGATCACTTAACGAATTCGTGGAGCCACCGTGTATCTACCGCGCAGCACCGTTCATCGTATCTTCACTCTCACCCTGACTGGCGGAATTGCGCTTGGTCTGCTTTTCTATGCGCTGGTTGATGTAGCTCAGCAGCAGAGCAATGGAGGGCCAACGCTACGGTTGATCGTAGCGCTTCTCTTCGGCAGTATCGTTGGCTTAGCCCTGTCGATAGCAGCGTGGATCAGTCTCCGCTATGCGCTGAGTGAAGTACGCGATCACGCTCAGCGCATATTACAGGCCGATCTACCGCCTCTGACCGACAACGACCCACTGGTTGCACTGCGCCAGACGGTGACCGATGCGATAGTTGCTGTACCACGTTCTACAACACTGACCACGCTTGTCAGCCGTCTCAGTACTGTGATTGATCATGAGGCGATGCTCAGTGCGGTTGCCGAGGCGATGTCTGAACATCTGCCAGTTCATGGGGTTGTGTTCCTCCTCTACGATGCAGAACGTGCTGTACTGGTACCATCGACCGCGTGGGGTGTTGGGAAGGCTAACCGATCAACAGTCTTTGACATCAATAGCAGTGCGATTGGACGTGCACTTCGTGAGCGTCATTCGGTACGTTTTTCGAGTGTGCAGATGCGGGAGTTGATCAGTACCGCGTCTTCACAACCACTCACGGTGATCAATTGGCCGTTATGGGTACAGCAAACGCCAATCGGTGCACTCTGTGTTATGCTTGCCGGTGCAGATGTGCGGCTGAACGATGATCAACAGCAGTTGCTCGAACAGATTGCCACTATCTTCACGGCGTATCTCCAGACGTCGATTTATCGTCAATGGGCCGAGCGCGATCAACGTCGATTAGCCCTCTTCGAGCACATCACTGAGCGTATGGCTGAACAGCCCAACCTCGAACAAGCACTCGTGCAGCTTTTGCGCATCGCTGCTGAGCTTACCGAATCTGAACACGGGACATTCTTACTGATTGATGATGCTACATCTACCATTCGTATGCGTGTGACGCTGAGTGGTGGTGATGTCTTGCCACTTAATCTTGCTTCCGTACCTATCTTGAAGCATGGGCTGGCCGGTTGGGTATTGCGGGCCCGGCGCGGTGCAATCATTGATGATATTGAACGTGATACGCGCTGGATTCCTACGCCAGGGCTTGAATTGATGCGATCAGCTCTAGCAGTGCCGCTCTTTCACGGCGATCATCCCCTTGGTGTCTTAACCCTGGCCGATCCTGCACCGTATCACTATAGCCAACATGCCCTGGCGTTGGTTTCAGTGTTAGCGGCCTACGCGGTAACGATGCTGGTTCATTACCGCTACGAAGGAATTGTCGAACCAGAACAGCAGGCTCATGCCCGCCAAATACTTGAAAAACATCTTGATCCGGTGTCAATGCGCACACTGATTGCACAGCGTGCAAAGCTGATGCAGGCAATCCAGCCGCAGGTGATCACGGTAACGCTGGTCTATGGATGCTTGCGGAGTGTAGAGCGTCTAACCGGTCTCACTGCGCAGCAGTGGTATGAAGACGTTGCCACTTCGTTCGACAGCGCATGCCGTCTCATTGTCTATCAACATCAAGGGGCATACATGAGCCTAGATGGGATAAGTTTCAGCGCGGCATTTGGTTTCCCCCAGCCACAATTCGATGATGGAGTCCGAGCGCTTCAGGTGGCCCAGCAGATTCAGTCCACAGTTGCTCGCTTACGAATTCAGTGGCGCCAGCAGTTTGGTGTTGACCTGCCGCTGGCGATCGGGATTACGACCGGCCAGTTGATGGTCGGTGTTGTCGGTCAGGCGCAATCGGCTACCATGATATGGAGTGGTACAGCCTTGCGTGAAGCACGGCGGTTGTGTCAATTGGCACGTAATGATGAAATTGTGGTGTCTGATACGGTGCTGAAAATAGTTCCATCTGGACGGTTTACGCTCGATCCGCTCACGCCCGTAAATCTTCACAATGGAACAGAAATGGCACCGATCTATCGTCTAATTGGAAATACATAAAGCGTTATGAGTGATCCGGAATCTTCGCTTGCACAATCGGCGATGAATACGCAAGGTTTGCTCCGCATCGCAACTGCGATTGAGACGGCAGCTACTCTCGATGAGCTTCTTATGTTGACCTTGAACGAATTTGTTCAGGGTTTGGGTGTATCATTGTGTGGTGTACTGCTCCTCGATCCCGCCGGTGAGACGATTTCTCTGGTAAGTACCTTCCCACCCCGCATTTCCCTACCACCGCCCATTCCATTGCGTGATTTGCCACTCATACAGCAGGCATTCCAACAGCGGCAACCGTACCAGATTCTCGATCTGACTACCATGCCACAGCCTGGTGATCGTTCACCGGTTGTCTTGCAACTGTTGGGGATGCTGAACGAAGCGCAGGTTCGCTCATTACTGGTTATTCCTTTGGTGGCTCAAGATACAGTTATCGGGGCGCTGGCGTTTGCTACCCTCGGCCAAATACGACACTTCGATGATCAAGAAATCAGTGTGGCGCGCCTGATGGCCAGCCAGCTTGCGGCGGCAATCACTTCATTTCGTATGATCGAAGAGGCATCACGGCGCGAGGCCGAGCTGGCTACGCTGAACGATATTGCGGCGGCTGTTACCTCATCTCTTGATCCGCGCGAAATTTACCATCTGGTGATGGAGAAGATCAACCAGTTCTTCCGCGTTGATGCCGGTTCGTTACTCATGCTCGATGATGAAACTGGCGAACTGGTCTTCGTGATGACGCTGGAAGAGGGACAGGAAAAGCTCGTTGGCTTGCGTGTACCTGCTGGTGCGGGCATTGTCGGTGATGTGGCACGTACACAGCAGTATGCCATTGTGCACGATGCTGAGAGCGATCCACGGTTTTACCGTGCAGTTAGTGATGGAATCGGCTACAACGTACACTCAATTCTCTGTGTGCCGATTGTTGTAAAAGGTCGTACTATCGGCGTTATTGAATTGCTCAATAAACGTACCGGTCATTTTACCGAAGAGGAAGCGATCCGGCTTACTCGGATGGCGGCTACAATCGGGATCGCAATTGAGAATGCACGCCTGTTTCAGCAGGTTAGTACCGTTCGTGATCGCTTTGAAGCCATTGTCAATTCGACCAATGATGGTATCCTGATGGCTGATATGCGAGGTGTTGTTGTAGCCAGTAATCCGGCGGCGGCACAAATTTTTCACCGTTCCCGTGAGTCGTTGATCGGATGTCAGCTTGATGAATTGATCGACGAATTGATGAGTAGAGCACTGGTGGTTGAAGAGCCAACATGGCTCAATGAAGGTGCATCCCATCGCGTGATCGAGATCGAGTTGAACGATGGTCCGGTGCGTTATGTGCGCCATACCACGTTGCCTGTGCTCGATACTGCCAATATGCAGATCGGTCGGCTGGCGCTGTTTGAAGATATTGCGAAGGATCGTGAGCTGGCCCGACTTCGGGAAGATTATACCGGCATGCTCATCCATGATCTCCGTGCACCACTGACTGCTATTATGAATGGCATTATGATGATGCTGCGTGGTCTGGGGGGGCCGGTCTCGGAACAGCAGCGCGAGTTGCTGGGGATTGCCTATCAGGGCAGTCAGACGATGCTGGAGATGGTCAATACCTTGCTCGACATCAGTAAGATGGAGCAAGGCCGAATGAACCTGAACCTTGAACCACTCTCGCCTTATGCGCTGGTTGATGAAGCTATCGAACGCTTGCGGGCGTCAATTCAACAACGTCGCATTAATCTAGTGCAAAACCTGGCAATCAGCTTACCGCCAATTGAGGCCGATCGCGATAAGATTGTACGGGTATTGCAAAATCTGATCGATAACGCAGTGAAATTTTCGCCAGAGCGGGGGATGGTAACGATTGGGGGGCGCTATCTCGCGCTCGCTTCTCATGTTGCTGGTGACGTGCATCCTGATCTTCCCTTTGCCCTGCCAGAAATGGAGGCTGGTGAATGGCTGATTTACTGGGTGCGTGATGAAGGGCCGGGAATTCCACCACAGTATCATGCCCGTATCTTTGAAAAGTTTGGGCAGGTACAACAACAAAAGTCGCGTGGAACGGGTCTTGGGCTTACCTTTTGTAAATTGGCGGTTGAGGCGCATAAAGGGAAGATCTGGCTTCAGAGTCGCGAAGGTCTCGGCAGTACCTTTGCCTTTGCCTTGCCGGTAAGGCAGCGCTCGTCATAGGTATACGCAGATCGCTACCGGTTTGTGCGTACTGATTGCACAGCCAAAGTGTCTAGAGGGTGTTAGGATAGATAACGAAACTGTAAATAAATCCCTCTGTTAGCCCCCCGTCTTATCAGTTATACTAAAATAAATTCATTGCCCCATGTCTAGTGCTTGGGGGTGTTCTGTGCAGCGGATTATCGCAATCCTTCGATCACGCATTCTTTTCACTATCATCTTGCCATACCTGCTTTTGACCGTTATCGTGATGCTGATTGGTTCTGGTATTGCGATAACGTTAGTAGCAGGGAGTTGGCAGGAACGCTTCAATAATCAATTGGGTCAGGTAGCACGTAATTTTGCTGAAGCGCTGGCTGCGCGCGAAATTAGCAATATCGCCTACCTCGGTCAGATTGTATTCACCGCAGCTAATGCTGATACCGGTGCACCGGCAGTCGTTGATGCGATTATCCGTCGGGATGCAGATGGATTAGCGTTAGCTATGCGCAGCCTCTGGACGCTTGGTCAGAGTAACGAAAATGTAACTCCTGATCGACTGATCGTTTTTGATCAGACTGGGAAGGCTTTGCTCGATTGGGAACGAGCCAGGGATGGTGATGAGCCGACGAAGTATATCGGGACGAATCTGTCCGGTTTGCCATTCATCGAGAAGGTATTACGCGGTGAGCAGACACCGGTTGGCACCGGTGAGGTGATCGGCGATAAATATAGTGGCCTGATCGCATTTCAACAGTCTGATGGCCGTGAAGTACTACATTTCTTTACCGTCGTGCCTGTTACTGTCCGCATTGACGATAACACGCCACCCCAGGTTGTTGGTGGTGTGCTGGTGGCTCAACGGCTTGATCGTACACTGGCGTTCTTGCAAGATCGCAGTCAAGCAGCAGTGACTGCCTGGTTTGATAACAATGGTTTACCATTGGCTGCAACGGTACCGGAGAGTTTTGTATCGCAACTCCGCCTCGATCAAACCCAGATCGAGAAGTTAGCTCAATATAATACCCTGGGAACCTGTCTCGACATCGGTAGTCTTCGTGGTCGGGTCGTCACTCCAGTTGAAAGAGTTGGGATACCGACCTGTTCATTGTTGACGACTGCTCGTCTTGGTGACTACGAGTATCAGCTTGTGTATGCACCGTTGTTGCTTCGTGGTGCGCAAAATGGTTATTTCGTCGTTGGTTTGTCACGCGATTTTATTCTGAGTGCCTGGGCCAGTAGTCGCAATGCAGTGGTAGGTGTGACAGCTTTGCTGGCTCTGACCGCAGTATTCGTGGGTGGTTGGGTTGCACGCCGGATCACTCGTCCGCTCGATGACCTGGTGGCGGTCGCTGATGCGGTCAGTGCAGGTGATCTCGACCGGCGTAGCACTGTCAATGACACGAATGAATTGGGACGATTAGCGGTGGCCTTCAATCAGATGACTTCCCATCTCTTACATCTCTACCAAACGAGTCGTCAACTGAATCAGGAATTACGGGTCGAAGCTATTTTACAGATAGCCTCTACCAGTGCTGCTCACCTTCTCCCGCAAACCGAAGCGATTGCCATTGTGCGAGACACTGATAGCTGGAGGTTCCGGATTCGTCCGAATGCACCGTTAAGCTATGCAGCGTTGACCGGTCGGTATCTCAACGTATTGCCGATAAATGGCGGAGCGCAGTTAATTCCTTACACCGATCCATTACTGCTTGCGAGCGGCATCAAGAGTGCGCTTGCCGTTCCCCTCCGGCACGAACAACAGACGATCGGTTCTCTTATTTTTGCCCATCCAGAACAGGATGCTTTTTCGACTGCGGTGTTGCCACATCTGCAAGCGATTGCCAACATGACGGCGGTGGCATTGGTGAATGCCCTCCTCTACGAAGCGGTGCAACGCGATGCCGAACAACGGCGGGCAATTCTTGCCTCAATCAGTGATGGTGTCATCGTGAGTGATGCCAGTGGGCGCGTTGTACTATTGAATCCTGCCGCCGAGCAGTTGTTACGACCGATCCTGACCGATCGTGCGGAGTTGTCGATCCATGATTTGCCGCTGGTCGGTAAGGATATTCGTTCAGAGTTGTTTGGTCGTCCAGAGAAGATTGTATCCATCGGCAATCGCCATCTTACGGTAGGACGGGCACCGGTCTGTATGCCCGATGGTCTTCAGATCGGTGAAGTGGTTGTCCTGCATGACGTCACTTCAGCTATCCAGATTGATCGAGCAAAGACTGATTTTATCGCCACCATTTCTCATGAGCTGCGCACGCCACTGACCGTTATCCGTGGCTATCTCGAACTGGCGTTACGGCAGGCTGGATCGGGATTAGATGACGGTCTACGCGAGATGCTTGAACAGGTGCGTCAGAGTTCCCTTCAGATGACTAGGCTGGTGAATAATGCCATTATGGTGGCCTACCTTGACGCCGGTCAGATTGAAGTTCATATCCAGCCAACGAATCTGGCTTCGGTTGTCGATGCCGCAATACGTCCGTTACGAGAAACTTTTGCAACTTGCGGTCTACAGGTGAAGGTGGTATTGCCCGAAGATTTGCCACCTGTGCTGGCCGATCAAGAGCTGTTGAAACAGGCGTTAGGTCATTTATTCGATAATGCCTGCCGTTATGTTCAGCAGGGTTGGGTGTTGGTTAGCGCCGGAATAGAGGGTCAGGAGGTCTGGCTTGACATTAGTGATACCGGCCCTGGTATTCCAGAGGAGGTGATGGGACGGTTATTTACCCGTTTTCAGCGCGTTGACGGTAACAATTCAGTTCAACGTGGTGGTGGATTGGGGTTGGCGATTACCCGTCAATTGATTGAGTTGCAGGGTGGTTCCATTACGGTGAAAAGTGTTCCCGGCCAGGGTAGTACCTTTACTATCCGGTTGCGTTATATCAAGGAGCAAGAACGTGCTGTTGCCGGGCAAGACACCGAACGCATCCAGAACTGACTATCTGCCATGGCTGATAGCAGGGGCGCTGATTCTGGCGGTGCTGCCGGTGTTCTGTGTTGCCCAAATCATCTTCTGGTGGTTGACACCAAACAATCAGCCGTTCAAGAGTATTAGCGCCGCACGAGGGTGGCAGGCGTATGAACCGTTTCCGGCTAATCTGCGTTTTGCCCCACTTGACGATGACTTGCCTAACCTTGTCGCTACAGAGGTGGCACAGCGCACGCAAATGCCGATTACTCAGACAATGCGTTCCTCGCCGGTATCAATCGTAGCAGTACCACCGCCACCCACCCGGATTGATCCTCCGACGCCGACGGTAACACCTACCCCATCTCCTACTCCGACATCAACGTCTGTTCCGGCCGGAGGTGTTTTACCCACCATATCACCGACACCTACGACAGGCGTGGTTGTGGTTGTCCCAGGGCCGACAGCAACACCGACCGCGACAAGATTGCCCGTGCCAACCCCATCACCGATACCGACGTTTGCGCCGGTTAGTACTGCAACTGCAATAGCGACGGTCGTGTCAACTGCTTCACCCACTGCGGTGCCGATTACAACTATGCCACCAACTTCAACCCCAACAGCGACGGTGACATCGACGCCACGGCCAACATCGGTACCGACACCGACAATGACTCCTTCATTGGTGCCCACGGTTGTCACCAGAGTAACGCCGACGGCTACGGCTGTGCCAACTGCTACACCAACGATAGAGCCAACATTCACACCTACTCTTACACCAACTATGACCCTAACGGCTACTGCGATGCCTGAACCAACGGCGACGCCGACGCTTGAACCGACGGCGCCACCGACCCGCGTGCCGCCAACGGCGACGCCGACGGCCACGGTGACGCCGACGCTTGAACCGACGGCGCCACCGACCCGCGTGCCGCCAACGGCGACGCCGACGGCCACGGTGACGCCGACGCTTGAACCGACGGCGCCACCGACGCTCGAACCGACGGCGCCACCGACCCGCGTGCCGCCAACCGCGACGCCGACGGCAACCGCCACGCTTGAACCAACCGCCACGCCTGAACCAACACCGACGCCGACGGCAACGGCGACGCTCGAACCGACCGCCACGCCTGAACCAACAC
>NZ_JPIM01000090.1 GCF_000735195.1 Chloroflexus sp. MS-G | reverse complement strand
TTGTTGTTGATCGATTCCGTCCTGACCAGTCGCCATATCACGATTACCCTCAGCGGTACGAAGGGGCAGCGCCTGAACGTTGATATCGATGCGTTACGCCAGATGATCAGCGATCTCGGCGGTCAGATTGGTATCAGCGGCGACTCTGAGCTTGAGATGACACTTGCCAGCCCACACGATCTGACCTTTGCCTTTTCGTGTGTCCGTCTCTTCTTCGATGATGAGGGATTTATCACGACGATGCCACCCGACCTGAACCGTCGGGTATTAGGGAGCACCCACGGAACGATGGTGCGTTATAGCCCCGACCGGGTACTCCTCAGCGAACAACCGGGATTGCTGATGTGGGATCGTGTGGAAGGAGAGCAACGCAGGCCGGCTATTGCCACACCACCGGCGAACGTCTATGAATGAAGCGATCTGATGGGGCAGGTTTCTCACCTGCCCCGCCAACACCAGAATGATCTTAGCCGTTTGTCAGCTCACGCAGTACCGTGAGAAAAACATCTACTTCTTCAGCGGTGTTATAGTGAACCAGCCCTACCCGCACCATACCACCGCTCGGCTCTACCCCTAAACGTTCACTTAAACTCAGGGCGTAGTAATTTCCATCCCACACGAAGATTCCCCGCTCGGCCAGGGCAGTAGCCACTGCTCGTGGTGACAGATGAGCCAGGCGGAATGAGACGGTGGGGGTGCGCCAGGCAAAACGTTCCGGCTCACGAATGCCGTAGAAGGTCAGACCAGGGATCGCAAGCATCCCCTCAATTAACTGCACAGCTAGCGTTCGCTCGTAGGCTGCAATCTGCTGCATTGCCGTGGTCAAGGCAGCACGACGATCAGGTGCCGGCTGCCCCAGGCTAGCCAGATAATCGATAGCCGCGATCACACCGGCCAGACCTTCGTGATTTTGCGTGCCGGTCATCCAACGCTCGGGAACTGTATCGGCAGCCGGACGAACTTTGTATGGCTGGAAGCGTTGCAGATGCTCTCGTTTGCCGTAGATCACCCCTACATGCGGGCCAAAGAATTTGTACACGCTACAGGCCAGAAAGTCGCAATCCAGTGCCTTAACATCGATCAAGCCATGGGGCGCATAGTGAACGGCATCGACAAATACCAGTGCCCCTACCTGATGCGCCCACTCCACAATCCGGGGAATGTCATTGATCGTTCCCACTGCATTCGATGCGTAGCCAACTGCAACCAGACGGGTACGTGGGCCGATCAAGGCCGCCAGATTATCCATGTCAAGGGTACAATCTTCGGTGTCGATGTCTACCTCGCGAATCACCACACCGCGTTCACTCAGTGCCCGCCACGGAGCAACGTTAGCGTCGTGATCAAGGCGCGTCACAATAATTTCATCACCGGCCTGCAACTCACGACCAATCGCCCGACTCAGCGCAAAGGTAAGCGAGGTCATATTTTGGCCGAAGAAGACTTCATCGGGAGCGCAGCCCAGCAGGTCTGCCATCGCATCATGGGCACCGGCGATCACTGCATCAGTTCGTTGACTGGTAATAAACACACCGTGCGTATTGGCATTGCTGTGTGTCAGGTAATCGGCAATCGCCGTGATAACCGATTGGGGTACCTGTGTCCCACCGGGGCCATCGAAGAACACGGCTGGCCGACCGGCAACTTCCTGCGCTAACGCCGGAAAGAGGGGACGGATCGTCATGGGGTTGAATGGCTGCATAATAGTCTCCCTTATCAGAAACGAATCTGCTCATTTAGAAACGATGAAGATCATCTTTGCTGATGTGCTCTTGCAACTTGTATCTGATCATGCGCGAGCACTATCCAGGGATCGGTCTCGAAACGAAAGCGCGTCCAATCGCTGGTAGGTTGGATATCGGGTTGTACCCCTCGGCCCTCAAGATCACGGCCATCGTTGAGCCGAAACACCTCTTGGGCAACCCACAGGCGGGCGCCACCGGTAATCTCGTAAGCGTAGATCGTTTCAGTATTACCGGCAGAAGGTTGTCCAATTACTATTGCCCCAATCTCTTGCTGGAGCACCGCCGCAAGCAGCTCGGCATACGAGGCGGTGTTCCGATCAATCAACACCACCACCGGTAATCCACGCAAATCGGGATCAGATAAGGAGACAACCAGCGGCGTAGCCCCCTTACGACTGATAAAGGCGCCTACTTCACCGGTCACAAAATGGCCAAGTAATCCACTCAGCACATCACGCCACCCTCCTGGATTACTGCGCAGATCGAGAATCACCCCTTGCAGCGGTCGTTCGGCGACAAGCCGACGCAGTGCCTCGGCGACCTGTTCGTGCATCGTATTGACCCACAGCGTGCTGATACCGATGTACGCCACATCGTTGGTCAACCGCCGCACGAATGGCTCAATCCGTCCTTCTACCTGCTCGCGTACCAATTCCAATTCACGCGAACCACCTTCGGGCCGTACGACAAGCAAATGCACACGACTACCCACCGGCCCTTCGATAGACCCTAGTGTAAAGGTTCGACCATCAATGGCAACAATGCGGTCACGCGGTTGCAGGCCAGCCCGTTCTGCCGGACTGTTCGGAAAGACGTGTTGAATCAGGAGACCATCGCTCAGACGTAACGTACTTACGCCGATCCCGACCTGCTCCTCTCTCCCGCTGGTCAAGCGATCTTCGGCGACGACAGCCTGTGGCGGTACAAAACGAGAGTGATCATCACGTAGGAGGGCAACCATCGCGCCGATCACGGCAAAAAACGAGGCATCATCCTCGGCAACCAATGCTCGTGCTCCATACTCAACTCGTGCTTGCGCCCAATCCACACCGTTGAAGGTCGGATCAAGATAATGCTCATTGATCGTCGTCCAAACCTCGGTAAAAATCTGCTGACGCAGCGTTGCATCGAGCGGCAGTTGCAACGTCGGCGTGAGCGCCATCTCAGGCACAGGCGATGCTGTCACAGGAGATGTTGCTTCTGGCGTATCATCTGCCGGTACCGACGAACAGCCAACCAGCACGACCACTAACAGCCACAGAAAGGTATAGCGCAGGCAAGTCTGTATGCGCATGTTCAACACTTGACTCTGCTGCGAAAGCGAGTGGACAGATCTGCGCTGTACACCTCGCACAACATGGACGAACCAGCGGGTGAAAAGAGCAGGCTACTACAGAGTGTACAGATTATACCGCATTCACAGCACATAGTTCTTGAAAGAGCATCTATTCCTCTAATGCAAAAGCCGCAGCCAACACCTCACCGGCCAGGCGAGCAGCAACACCGCTCCCCTCGCCACCCTGTTCGATTACAACTGCCACTGCGTAACGCGGTGTGTCAATCGGGCCAAGGGCAATAAACCAGGCATGTGGCGGCGCACCAGGCAAATGTTCAGCCGTTCCCGATTTACCACCAACCGGTTGATTCACAAATTGCGAAATACTACGACCAAAACCATACCGGGCAACAGCCGCCATGTACGAACGCATCAAGCGTGCAGTCTGACCCGACATCACGCGCCGAATACTGGTCGGACCAGCCTGCCAGATCGTACTCCCATCGGGGCGCGTTACCCGCTGCACAAGGTAGGGTTGCATCATCACCCCATCATTACCGATAGCAGCGGCGACTAACGCCATCTGGAGTGGGGACACCAGCAACTGTCCTTGACCATAACCGGTATCGGCTAACGCACGCGGCTGCCGCAAAAAATCAGCCTGTACACTGAGAAGGCTCGGTTCTGAAGGCAAATCGCGCAGCGGACGAAAACCGGCTGGCAGGCGATTGGGCAAGAAAATATTAAAGCGCTGCGCCACCTCGGCCAACCGATCAGCGCCAAGCCGGACCGCATATTGAGCAAAGGCCGTGTTGCAAGAGAAAGCGTACACTCGTTCTAACGTGGCCGGTTCACCAATTTGAGCGCCTAAATTATCAACTGCATTCACGATTGGCGGTGCGTCGGGTTGGGGATAATATTCATTGGGACAGGAAATCTGGTCAGGCTGACTCTGAAGCCAGTATTCGAGTACGGCCACTGCCGTCACCGTTTTGAACGTTGAACCGGGCGGATAACGCCCCTGCGTCGCTCGATTGAGCAGAGGCTGACCAGCATCATCGCGATTCAACGCAGCCCAATAATCACTGACCCGTTGACGTTCAGCCGTCAGATCGGAAGCAGCAGGGTTCACCACAAGTTGACTTGGATCAAACCCGGGCCGACTTACAAGGGCCAAAATAGCACCACTCCGAGGATCGAGGACGACAACCGCACCCCGCCGATCACCAAGTAATGCTGCTACCCGTGCCTGAAGTTCAGCATCGAGCGTCAACGTCAAGTCATTACCACGTTGGGTTTCACCTGTCCACTCACTGAGGAGCAACTGCCATTCATTGCCCCGCTCACCCGAAAGATACTCGTTGTAGACAGCTTCAAGGCCGCTCTGACCGTAACGCGGACTAAAGAAACCGAGAATATGTCCAAATGCCGTCATATCATACTGATCGGCAAGTGGGTAGACTCGACGGGCGATACCGTTAATCAAAACACTCTCGGTCAAGATACGACCTCGCCGATCAAGGATCGTGCCCCGCAAAACACGCTGTGTTGCCAACACAGGCCGCACATTGCTGGTTGTACTACCATCGACACTCACGACGACATGATTACTGATCGCACTAGCCTGCACAAATTGCTGGCGAAGCAACTGTAGGCTCAACATTAAAAAGCCAATCATAATCACTGTGCCTACCCGCGAAACTGTACGGGCAAGATCACTCGTCGGAGTTGATGTATCCAGCCAACTCAACAGTACTACACCAGCCAGTGGGCCACCGATCCAGAGCAACAACAACCAGAGCGGCTCTTGCTCAACCGGCAGCAAGATACCGTAGCCCAACAAACCCAGCACAACCGCAAGCAGCGGTATTGCCAGGAAACGGCGCCATTTCATGCGCACAAACTCCTCTGCTCAACTGCCACAACAACGAGGCTCGGTGATATGATAACGCACATTTACGAATCAAGGGGAAGTGTCACACGCACGATCAGTCCACCCCGTTCGCCTTCAAAGACGGCCAGTTGCCCATCAAGTTCAGCGACCCGGTAACGGAGAGCACGGAGAGCATGCAGGTGTGGTCGTTCGTAAGTACCATCGAGCAACCCAACACCATCATCCTGTATCTGGAGTGTCGCAGCTTGATCGTCGACTCGTAACCAGACCTCACACGACGAGGCATGGGCGTGGCGGCGCACATTCGACAATGCTTCCTGCGCAGCACGGATCAGCACCATTTGCTGGGCAACGGTTAGTCGCTGTGTTGTGCCTTCGATTCGACATTCTACCTGCAACCCCCCGCGCTGGCGTTCAACATCGACCAACTGACTGATCGCTAATTGCAGATCAGGTCGGAGCGATACCGTTGAAGCCAGGCCGGTCGTCGTGCGATTACCGGTGCTGGTGAAGCTCGGTGGGTACCACTCAGTTGACCGACCAACCGTCTCACCTGAGGTCAGAGATGATCGTGAGGGATTAGCGGGTGGTGAAGCAGAGCGCGGGAAATGCTCACCAGTATATTTGAGCCGATCAGGTGGTGGTTGGCACCAGACCGCCAACGCTGCCCAAACCAGCGCAAAGATCACCGGTAAGACGATCCGTATCATAAAGGACCATCCATCGGCTACCCCATTGTAACCAATGACAAAGAGAATACCACCGCCAACACCACCGATCAGCGCTCCACGCCACCCGAAGATCAAGGCTGGTGCGATCAGGCTACCCAGAGCGTGGGGACCAAAAGGCAAAAAGTCGTGGCCGCTCAGTATCAAAACCAGCCAGCCCAGCAGCACATCACCTGCCAACAAGACAGGCCGCCGCTGCATCAATTGCAGGTAGTGCTGGGCCTGCCGGGTAATGAATAGCACCACCAGCAGCGTTATCAGCAACAGACTGGCGTTCAATGGCCAGCTATCGGCAGCACGTCCAGGTAAGGTAAGCGCGATACCGGCGATCAACCACGCTAGCCAGCGATACCCGATAAACAAATGGACGGGATGTAGACGCTGCCGCCATGTATCAATAAGGTGTCGCACCCGCATTCTCCCGGCGGCGGCCGGAAAGAGAGGGTCGCCGCGATAAACCCTGGGTGTTTTTAGTTAGAGCATGAGTAAGTGTAGCAGAAAGCAGGCGGTGCGGCAAGACTGATCCTGACAATTCTAGGGCTTTTCAACGTTTTCAATGTCTGTACTGCGCAGTATGTCCGGCACCCCTCTCCTTCCGCCACCCCCTTCCTCTCACCTTGTGGAAGAGGAGTGGGGAGATGGCAGTGGTGAGAATCGGTTCCTTTCGCCACCCCGCTCAGCACATGGTGAGCACAACCAAAACCTGAAAACACTGAAAAGCTCTGCCCTCCTCTATTTTTCACGCTCCTCTTTTCTGCTACCGGATCGAAAGATAGGCAACTCCCCCGATCAGAAGCGCCCCCAGGACACCATATTCAATCAGCAATCGTCGATTCAGTTGACCAATACAGGCGTAACCGAGCAAGCCGATCACAACATACAATACCGTCACCAGCACTACTCCAGCTAGCAAGAACGTCGTTTGCCAGTAATTAAGAGCCCACATCAGTTCAGCAATACCGAGACCGGCAACAAAGGCCACGCCTACCGAAATCGGACGCTGCTGAATATTGAGCAACGCATAGACCAGCACCGCAGCGACAATCGCAACCATCGTGGCCGAGTAAAGGGTACGATAGCGCGTGTAATAAATAGCACTAAAGATGCTGAATGCGATGATGTAGCCAATTATGTGAAGAATAATCTGAGCCGGTATATGTATTTCCGGCTGCCGGTGCAGACTAAAATACTGCACAGTCAGAATCACGAAGAGCGTACCGGCAGTTAAGACAAGAGCTGCCAGAAACGCCGTTCCGCCCAACACCGGATTGAAGAGACGCCAGAAGGCGTAGGCCGCTGCAATGCTCAAACCTGGCAAGACCCAGAGGGCAGGCGTTATATTGCGTAACGGGCCAAACGAGCGCACAATCCAGTCATGCGGGTGCGGATGGCTACGACGTATCCAATCAGCACTGATCGCCGCCGATGCAATTAAAGTGCCGATCAGTACCCACGAGAGACTAATCTCCGGCAAATCACCGCCGAGTGCAAACCGGGCATTCACCGGACTACTATCGATCAAAAATACGGTTGCCAGACCGATGGCCCCGATCAAAGCCATCGTCACGATCTGTTCGTAACGCGGTTGTGGGATATACACGATGCCCCCTTTGCAAGTTGAAACTGTTTCATTTGAAACAAGATTGACATACAACCAACACCCATGATATAGTTGAAAGTAGAAGGAATTATACGGCAGATCACCGTGATCCCTGTTACATGATACCCTAACCCCTGCGCCTCTGGCGCACTAGTGAGGAGAAAGCGATGAGCATCTCCACTGATCCTACCGGATGGCCGCAGAGTGGCGAGATGACACCTGAAATAGAGGCATACACGTTATTACGTCAGGTTCACTCGATCCTCGAAACCTATAACCGCTACGATTTGCGTGGTGAAGATTTGACCGTTCCGCAGTTCATGATTTTGAATTACGCATCACGCAGCGGCGTGCCACTGAGTGAGATTAGTGCGCGTATGATGTGCGACAATTCTAATCTGACCGGCATCGTTGACCGATTAATCGCCAAGGGCTACGTCGAACGTCGACCTGATCCTAATGATCGCCGTGTCAGTCTGATTTGTCTCACTGAAGCTGGCGCCGAGAAGTTACGCAATTTACGTCCACGTCATCACGAGAAGTTGCGCAAACGGATGCGATCGCTCTCGGAACACGAAGTCTACCAACTGCGTGAACTGTTAAAGTCGTTGTACAGCAGTCTGGTCAATTCGAGCGACGATGAGCATCGTGATAAAGCGGCGGATTAATGGTCATCCCACACCCAGATAGTCACGTCCGGGCTGGTACCCCATCCCCTGAAGCCAGCTATCAATCAGGTCTCGTGCACCGTGATTCGTGACGTAGACCAGCACAAACGGGCGCGGCTGTCGGTTCAGCCAGGCTGGTGCGTATACCGGCGCTCCCCAAATGGTTTGGCCGATTTTCGCCGGATCGATATCGATCCAGGCGAAGGGAACAAAGCCACGTTCGATCAGACGGCGCACCCGCTGACGGGTCACCCGTCCGGCACCCCAGTATACCAACGGTCTTCCACTGTGCAAACGCGGATCGCGGGCCAGGAAGTCGGCCCGTAATTCATCGAACGCATCCCGTGCATACCGCGGATCGCGACGTGTCGCCCGCTCGGGATGCTCGCGCCAGGCCAGCAGATTCTGCGGGAGCTTTTGCATAAGCATACCGGCTTCGTGCATGCGCAGCCACAATTCGTAGTCTTCTGGACAAGGCTTTGTCGTATAGCCGCCCAGTTCTCGTACCGGCGCCCGGTGAAACATCACAGAAGGATGGGCAAACGGTGCTTCAACGTAGATTTCGGCGTCTACTTGTTCAGGCGTTAAAATCCGATTTTGCCAGCGGAGATATTCCCGCAATCCGGCCTTTATCACTCGTGCCGGAAAGGCTACTACCCGACTGGCGATTAACACCAGTTCGGGTTGGGACTGGAGTGCGTGATATTGGAGTTCCAGGCGAGTCGGATGCATGACATCATCAGCATCCATACGCGCAACCAGTGGTGCACGGGCCAGTTCAAGCCCCAGATTAAGAGCTGCGGCCAAACCGATACGTCCGGCCGCAATCGGCACAATCCGCGCATCACGTGCAGCGGCTGCGGCAACGATAGCGGGTGACTCATCGCTTGAACCATCGTCAATCGCTAACACCTCGTAATCGCTGAAGGTTTGCCGGGCCAGCGAACGCAGACAGGCCGGGAGGGTTGCTGCGGCGTTGTGGATGGGAAGAATGATTGAAATACGCGGTTTGTTCATGACATCAGAGCAATGACTGCCAGCACACGTATCATCCCATTGCAGATTGAGCAATCACCCGTCTAGTCGTAAGTGACAGCTCGCTATCGTGGCACTCTCTGGGCAGGCAGCCCGCATCGTCAAGCTGCAGGTGTGTGTGCGGTGGAACTTGATCTCCGATACACAGTCACCGGTCGGTATGCCGGGGGATGGGATGGCCGTATGATCGCTCTCCTTGCAAGGAGGTAGGAGCGGTAGCACCCGCCCCTACCGTTGCTGACAGATATGACAGACAGAACTGGTATCAGAGGAGCAACGATGATCCACCCTCCCCCAACGCCAGCGCTTACGATGTCTGGGTATGCCCCCTGACACTCTCTAGCAACAGCTCGGCCACATCGCGGCGCTGGAGTGTCTCGGCCCGACCGGTATTCTTGGCCGCGTCTTCAAACATCACCATACAAAACGGGCAGGCAACGGCTATCGTTTGTGGTTGGGCAGCCGTAAGCTGTTCAAGCCGCATAACATTCACATTGCGCTCGCCCCAGCGTTCGAGCCAGACATTACCACCGCCACCACCACAACACATCGCCCGCTCACGGTTACGATCCGGGGCCTCGACAAGCTCAAGCCCTGGAATGCTGGTCAGCAGCGTGCGCGGATCGTCGTAAATATCGTTGTAGCGACCAATGTAGCATGGATCGTGGTACGCTACCCGCTCTTGCACCGGAGTTTGCGGCTTGAGCCGCCCTTCACGAACCAGACGGGCCAGAAACTCGGTATGGTGCACTACTTCGTAATCAATACCGGCCCGCCCACCGAATTGGGGATATTCATTTTTGATGCTGTTGAAACAATGTGCGCAGGTGGTAACGATAGTACGGAACTTGTACTGATGCATTGTCTCAATCGCCTGCTGAGCCTGCGACTGGAAGAGCAACTCTTCTCCCATCCGACGGGCCGGATCGCCGGTACAACATTCCTCTTCGCCGAGAATCGCAAAATCTACCCCAGCCTGTTGGAGAAGTTGCACCATTGCTCGTGCGACTTTACGCGAACGTTCGTCGTAACTCGGTGCACAGCCAACCCAGTAAAGAACCTCAACCTGTTCCTTCTCGGCTAACAGCGGCACATCAAGCCCTTCCGTCCACGCAGTACGCTCACGGGCCGGTAACCGCCATGGATTACTCTGGCGTTCGATCCCTTCTAAGACGCGCTTAACACCCTGTGGTACTTCACTAGCAATCATGGTGAGATGGCGACGCATATCTACAATATCGTCTACGTGTTCAATCATCGCCGGACACTCATGAACACAGGCATTGCAAGTTGTGCATGCCCACAGCTCTTCAGCCTCGATCACAGTACCCACCAGCGGGAGTGTCTCAGCAGTAGCTCCGTTACCGTTCAATTGAGCCAGTGTGCGAACGGTTCCGTCTTTGAAGTGGATCGGATCGCCCCGCTGCAAATCGGCCATTTTGGTTATCAGATACTTAGGTGAAAGCAGCGCACCACTAGCATGGGCCGGACAGACGCTCTGACAGCGGCCACAGCGCATACAGGCGTCGAGATCCATCCGTCGCTTCCAGGTCAGATCGGCCAGTGTCGTAACTCCAAGCCGTGGTTCATCCTTTTCAATTTCGGCTTCGAGATTGGGGATAGGATCAAGTGCGCCCTTTGGCTGAAGATCGCGGAAGAACGTATTGAGCGGCGTATACAGAATATGGCGAAACTTGCTAAACGGCAACGAGGCCATAAACAGCCCGGTCGCAGCAGCGTGGGTATACCAGAGAATTGGATGAATGGTTAATGCGACCGGGCTGCCATCACCCAAGCCAATTGCCCGAAACACCGTCGCCAAAGCAAACCCAACATATGCCAGCCTGGCCCAATCTTGCTCGTATACCGCCACCCCACTGATCGTTTGATTGGCAATGCGCAGTCCTTCGATCAAGAAACCGCCAATACCCAGGAAGAGCATGATACCGAGCACCCAGGCATCAGTACGCCGATTATCGAGCCGATCAGGACGTGTGCGGTAGCGTCGCCACGTTGCCCAGAGCAAACCGGCCACAAAGGCCAAACCGAGTGTATCGAGGATAAATTCGTAGCTCTTGTAGAAATCGCCGACCAGAATTTTTCCGGCCTGTTCACCCATCAATGGCACGGTAAAATCTTCTTCGACAGCAATGATGTCAGTACCGATAAACAAAGCCAGGAAGCCGAAGAAGATAAGGGCGTGCATCACTCCGGCCCGACGGTCGCGCAGCACCTTTTTCTGACCCAAACTTTGACGGGTAAACTCAAGGAGACGGTTCAGCGGGTTTCCAATCCGATTTGCCGGTTTCCCTCTTCGCCAGCGTGCAATATCACGCAAGATACCCCACGCCATCACCACTGTGGTAATCAGGGCCGTCAGGTAGAGAAACGTTGAGCCGACGGTATGATCAATGTTCCAGTAGATCTCGCGGATTGCAATAATTTGCTCTTGCTCCATTCCTTTTTCTCCGCTTCAATGCAGGTACCCGGAACTTTGTTGATCTTATCATTCGTACTGCATTGCGTCAATGCGACAGGGATAGCGGAGAATGAGGTTGTGATGTTTGTAGCATATTCAGCAGTGAACGCCTGCGCAGAAACTCGTGGGTTTGATCAGGCGCTCAGCAAGGGTGTCGGCTGAAGTGGCGAGTAACGAAGCGCCGCATCAAACACCCGAGTTTTTGATGCGGTGCGACCATGGCATCTCCAGAATGGTTCGGAGAACGGTGGCGAACAACTGCCCCGACCTTCCACCTTGGCTCCTTTCCACTTCTACACGAGGCGATTGAAGGGGATGGTTGACCCCCTCACCTTCCCCCTCGCCCCTTCCGCTCCCACACGGGGTGAGGAAGGGGGACAGAGCGTGGCCAGCGCGAAAGCATGTTGGCAACCCCTCACGCCATGGTCGCACAAGTACGGCACGTAGTCAGTGAGAAAGCTGGGTTTTTGATCAGGCTTTAAGGAGCGCACCCGGCGGGCCAGCGGCCCAGCACCCGGGGGATGGTGATGCCCGTGAACGTTGTCACTCATTTACTTTCGTCTACGGCAAGACATGGTATAGTTGAACGAGAGAGCAGCGAAGGCGCTGCTCACGAGACGAGGCATCAGGGAGGTGTCTTTATGTTTGTTGGCGAACGGATGTCGCATCCCCCGATCACAGTTACCCCCGATACATCGATTCACGATGCAATGCATCTTATGCGCACCGAACACATTCGGCGTGCACCGGTTGTTTCTCATGGGCATCTAGTTGGTATCGTCTCTCTCAAAGACCTGATCAACGCCTCGCCTTCGCCAGCAACGACGCTGAGCGTTTGGGAATTGAATTACCTGTTAAGCAAGTTAACAGTTGAACGGGTAATGACCAGAGAGGTCTACACAGTTACTGTCGATACGCCTATCGAAGAGGCAGCGCGCATTATGGCCGACCGCCGGATCGGTGGTTTGCCGGTGATGAAAGGAAATGAGCTAGTTGGCATTATTACCGAAACCGATCTCTTCAAAGTCTTTCTTGAGCTGATGGGGGCCCGTTCACCTGGTATCCGGGCGACGGTGACGATGGCTGATGAACCGGGTGCCCTAGCCAGGCTGACTGCGGCAATTGCTAACAGTGGCGGGAATATCATAGCCCTTGGTACCTTTGCCGGAGAAACAGCGACGATGTCGGAAGTTACTTTTAAGGTAAGTGGAATGACGATTGATCAGGTGCGCGAAGTGATCACACCGGTGGTTGCGAAAGTTGTTGATGTGCGCGAGAGCCATCCGTAAGCCCTCACCCTATCGTGAGGAGAGAGGAGGAGTTAGCTTTTCGCAGTTGGATAGGCTCCAGGCCTGTTCTCACTCTCCTCTCTCCTCGTTTACCCCATCTCCAATGCCCGTCGCCCTAATCCGCTCATGCGTCCCCAGGCTACCGCCAGTGTTGCAACAACAAACGGCATGAGTTCAACGGATGACATCAGCGCCATATCCTCGGTGATCGTCGTCTCTTCGTCGAGGAAGCGTAATACCCGCTGAATCGGATTATGGCGGAACAGGTTGGCGAAGAAACGATGCCCTGGCGTGCGTCCTGCATCAAGGACATTGAGCAAGATGCTATCCATAAGGGCGTGCCGGTTAAACAATGGTTGTGGGTAGAATGGATGCCCCTCCTTGAGCAGACTCGCCACGATTTGCCGAGTCTGACGTTGGATACGTTGGAAGGTATAGCCGGTTGATGGTTTACTCATCCCACCAGCAGTACCAATGTTAAGCACATGCGGACTAGGACGAAGTGGTAAGGGCACATCACTCATCGGGATGATCCCATACTCGACATGGGTAATGTCGTATTGGTCAATACCGAGCTGTCCAGAAATGTAGCGTTGTAAACCGACCTCATACTCAGACTGACTAACCAGTTGTGGCGAGAAGATAGTGTACTCTACCAGCGCTGTATGCGTATCGAAGGGTAAAACATAGCCAAATCGCACATCACCGGCTTGCGGAATCCGAAAATCCATAAACGTCGCTGCTTCCGCATCAAATACCGGCTGGCGAGTAGTAATCACCCAGCCCTTGAAGTGTTGCAGCCAGCTATGATAACCGGGTGGTGTTGGCGCCGGGCGGTACACGCTGTTGAAGGCAAAGCGTGCCGTGTACTGCTTTCCACCAACAATTGCAGCAACCCCGTTGGGCAATTCAACCAGGCGATCAACGCTACCGTACAAGCGGGTAATGTTCGGGCGTTGTGCGATCCAGTTATCGACAAAGTGGTAGAAGTCAATTCCCTGGATCAGCTTGTACTGGTACGGCGCAATGGCTAACCGGGACGACCACTGGCTGTCGTGAAGCCAGAGATGCTCCCAACGTCGTGAAACAACCGCTTCAAAGGAACCCTCGCCGATTTCCCAGAAACACCAAGTGCGGTCGTTGCGCCGAGTGACATTGGGATCGATTATCAGAATGGTCTGATGAGCTAATGGACTTTGTCCAAGCTGATAGGCCAGACTAAGACCGGCCGCTCCTGCACCAATAATAATATAGTCGTAGTCCATAAGTTTTCTTCTGTTACGGCCATTTGGCCTGCTCTTCTTACATTATAACCCGGAGTGTTATACTGATGGTAAAGTCAATAGCAATATTGACTGATCAGCTCTTTCGCCGTTTACATCGAGAGGATCTGTATGGGAGCAGTGATTAATGCCAGTGTGCGGCTGCGTGAAGGCCTGCACTTTACAGCGGTTGCGAACTCTGGGCGTCCGATAGAACTTGACAGCCCACACGAAGGCAATACCGAACTGGCCGGGCCTTCACCAATGGAAACAGTGCTGATGGCGTTGGCCGGCTGTACGGCAATGGATGTGATCAGCATTCTGCGCAAGAAACGGCAACCGGTAGCCGGGCTTGAGGTACGGGCACAGGGTGTACGAGGTGATGAGTATCCAAAGCCGTACACGAACATAGAGCTGGTATATCGCTGCGCAGGTGAGGTTGATCCGGCAGCCCTCGAACGTGCGATTGAACTTTCGCGTGAACGCTATTGCCCGGTCTGGCGTATGCTGGGCGCAACGGTCGATATTCGCTATCGCTATGAGATTGTACCGGCGCTCGATTAATTGTTGGCCGGTTGCAAGAACAAAAGTATGGGAAGCTGTCAGGATTGGTGCGTGCAACTTCCCTACCATCGCACGCGGTTGTTGATCGAGAACAGCAGACCACTGATGTCTGTACACGACACCAGCCACGTTCAGGCAGCGGGCGGACTTCTATTCCACCTGCTGCCTCTTTGAATACATCTCACCTCGCATTCTGCCGATAGTTTTCAGAGTTTGATTTGTCTGAAAACGCCGACTGCTAACCCGCGTTGTGTAGCCGTAAACCATCGCTTGGCACATCAGGACACCATTCCTCGCCAGGTTCGGCTTGCGGTGGTGAACCTGCCCCTATCGTTGCGCTGACGAGCGCGATCAGCGAGTCAAAAGGAGGTTCTGGCAGATCGCTATCGGAGCGCGGCGTTACACGCATCCACACATGGCGCGGACGGATTGGGAACTTACGTTCTTACTCACTCTTTTCTCTTTGAAAAGCTCTGGCATTCTGCTCACGCTCCTGCTTACGCTCTTGTCTACGGTAGACAAGTATGCTCTATCACGTGAGGTATATCTGTAATCAGACAGGAGCACATGAGCTATGACGTGGATCATCGACGCTTCCCATTCGACCATAACCTTCTCGGTACGCCACATGATGATTTCCAAAGTGCGTGGCCGCTTTTCGCGATTTGATGGCACGGTTGATTTCGATGAACTCAACCCGGCGAATTCGTCAGTAAAGGTGAACATTGATGCAAGCAGCATCGATACTCGCGATGAACGCCGTGATGCTCATCTGATGTCACCCGACTTTCTTGATGTCGCCAACTACCCAACGCTCACGTTTGTCAGCAAGCAGATTGAGGTGATTGATGACCATCACGGACGATTAATCGGTGATCTGACAATCCGCGGCGTTACCCGCGAGGTCGTGCTTGATGTAGAGTACAACGGACAATCAAAGTCACCGTGGGGAACAGTCAGCGCCGGTTTCAGCGCTACGACGAAGATCAACCGCAAAGACTGGGGGTTAACCTGGAACGTGGCCCTTGAAACGGGTGGGGTACTGGTTGGTGAAGAGGTTGCTATCGAAATCGAACTTGAAATTGTCAAGCAGATACCCCAAGAAACTTCAGTTGCAGTGTAGCTATACGCTATTGGGCATTCGTCTACGACGCTTTTCTGACGTCTTGTGAATGTCCCATCACGCATATTGGGAGGGGCAGGTTCACAACTTCTGCATGTTACCATCTGCCACCTCCCCATTCCTGTGCCATCGTGGGCAGGTCAGCTTGCTTGGGGTGCTTCACAGCTAGGCGCTGCAAAGCATCACCGGCCACCAGCTCATACCAGTTTTTACTTACTCACATATATCATCAGCCAAAACGTATCTACATAAATCATGCCTGATGAGAGTCTGAACAAGTTCACTACTTCCCCAAACGTGCAAATCTGAACCGTGCTGCTGCTTAAGATTAGCGATTTTTTCTGGAATATTTCCACTTAAAAACACGGACGGCTGCCAACTGCTAGAAGTTCTGGTATTTGATACAACGTATTTAACAGCCACATTGACATGATGCCATATGTCTGCATGTTGAGGCTAGTATTGCTTCCAAATTTCAAAGGTTGTACGTCCTAACAACGAGTCAAACGGCAATTGCATTTGCCTTCTTATAAGCGTTCCGAGAGTCTCATCAGAATATGAGCGTATCCAACCACCGTACACAACGCCACCACTAGTATCTTCTTCCGGTCCGCCCGGGGCTTGTATGATTCCGCCAAGGGAAATATGGTCAAGCACGATAATTTTTCTCATTCCTACTTGGCCCTCTTACAAAGAATACTATCAGTGAAACCAGCCGACGGCTTGCTATTCACCGACGCCGAGTGAACGTCGTGGAGCGGTATCAGATGTAATACTAATCTTGGCGGTGAAACCCATATTTCGTCCCATTATACATCAGCGCGATGAGGTGGGGAACGGATGGCATCGGTGCGCTTATCCTCTTGCCACTGCACTCGGCATTTTTCTATGGTGAGATATGGTAAAACATAAACAGCACGCTGAGAGCGGCTCCGGTGTAGTACATTAGTTCCGTTTTGACAAGAGCCAAGTTTAGATGGCGGTTTGTCCGTCTATATCGCTGCAGGATGGTGAAATACGGATGATTATCCGTATAAACCGCTGTAGGGAAAGATAGATGGATGTTTGTCGTTCTTAACCTGGGTATAATAGATGTCCGTCTAGTTACAGGTTAGGCGCAAGTGCACATTCGTTGCAGTGTGCAAGAGGAGAGTCTGATGGACCAAAATGAGGTTGCAGTTGCTTTCGATATTGTTCTAGAAGAAATCGAGAACGCTATTGCAGTGCTGAATCAGCAGGGAGCGCAGGCTTTCCAGAGTGGCAAATATGACGTCGCAAGGAACCTAATGGAGAAAGGCTCGCAAATGGCGGCTTTTCGAAGCAAGGTTAAGGACCTGCAGAAAGAGTGGCTCAATATCTTTGCCACTGTGCCCTCTCCAAAGGTATGGAAGAGAAGCAGAAAAGTCGCTGAGAGATTGAAGCGTGGTCTACGTACCTCTGAAGACACTTTTCGTATCCCGTACTCCAAAGCCTGGTTGAATTAGGCGGCTCTGCTCCTATGTCAGATGTTCTGGATAAAGTAGAAGCGAAAATGCGAGGCCGGTTAAATGCCTACGACCGTTCTACATTGCCCTCAGACCCCACCCTACCTCGTTGGCGTAATACCGCTCAATGGGCACGAAATGCAATGGTGAAAGAGGGCTTGATGTCATCAGACTCTCCGCGTGGGGTATGGGAGATTACGGAAGCAGGAAGACGGTGGCTTGTAGCAGTCACTACTCAGAAGAAATAGAATTGCGCCTAACAACTCGTCCCAGCCGACTGCTCACTCGCTGCGCTCGGTCGCAGCGGCTGAGCTCGGTGCCATTAGGCGGATGCACAGTGAAAATTACATGAGATGGGAGGATGAAGATGCGACTCTTCAAGCCAATGACTCCTGAGCAGTTAGCTCGTAATGACCGCATGATGAGCCTCGTATTAGCGATCGGGGGCATATTTCTGGCGTGGGATTTCTTCCGCTTAGCTCAGCAAGGTATCCCTTCATTGGGCTGGATCGGCTTCTTGAGTGGACCTATATTTGCGCACAAAGTCTCTGAGATCCTCTTACTCATGATGTGGATGCCCCTCATATGGGTCAGCAATTATGAGATGTCAGGTCAATTTCCTAAACGAATGCCCCCAGAACGCTACCTTCGCTGGCTACAACGGTTACTCTGGCTTGCTCCAGTGCAAATGATACTGGCTACCTACGCATGGACGATTGTCAACCTGGGAACCAGCTCATTGACAACCGATTACCATCCCCTTATATTTCGTGAAGATGGTTGGGTGTGGCGCTATTACTTGGGAACAGTAATCATTGCGGGGGCAGCCTTTGTGCCCGTTGCGACGCGAAAAGTGATAAAGCTGGCTAACCAATGGTCAGGAACACAAAAATAGCTGCCCAACACGCGCTTCCACCTGACGCCGCTGCGCTGCGCGGCGCAGGTGAAGCACAGGCCGTTAGGCAGCCCTAGTACTTTGGA
>NZ_JPIM01000089.1 GCF_000735195.1 Chloroflexus sp. MS-G | reverse complement strand
GCTCCCACTGGAGGGGCAGGTTGTAAACCCGCCCCTACCGTTGTAGGATCAGGTTCGCAACCCGCCCCACTCACTCTCTCCTACAACTACGGTCGGCAGTAACCACCTGCTTTTCTCATCTTTTCCTCTTGACCTTCCAGTCGCTGGAAGGTGTATGCTCAGCGGAGAGAAACAGGGTTGAGGAGGTTTCTGCTCTTTCGCTGCTTTCACTTCAGAGGAGGCCAACCTATGGCAACCGAATGTTCGGTATCGGTCGCCGATTCACCAACGTGTAAACCACATGCTCATTCACCCCAATTCGCTGTCTGTCCGATGTGTAGCATGCGAGGGAAGGCAGTAACGCTCCAAACTGTGAAGGCTCAGGCCGCGATCAGTTTACGCCAGCTTCAGTTGCAACCATTCTGGTTCTGCCACTCGCCTCATTGTCCGGTCGTCTACTTTAGTCCGGCGAGTGGTCAAATGCTGACCGTTGATCAAGTCCGTGAACGGGTGTATCAAAAAGAACCCGATTCCCCTGATGTACTGGTGTGTTACTGTTTTCAATATCGGGTCGGTGATATTCAGTTGGCTTCTGCTGCGGAACGTGCAGCCGTCATTGCCGACATCAAAGCTGGGATAGCTGCCGACCAGTGTGCTTGCGAACTACGTAACCCGCAAGGAACATGCTGCCTCGGAAATGTGCAGCGGATCGCCAAACAAGCTCCCTCTCCTTGAGAATATCTTTTTTCTTCGCGCAGCCCTCCTGGAACTTCTTCCAGCTCATCCACGTCAATGCTTCAGAGCAAACGACACATATTCAGGAGGGTTTTATGGTTAGCCTATCACGTCGGATGATTACAATTGGCAGTGGACTGATCGCATTGGTCGTGGTTGTAAGTATTCTTCTGTTCAGTCAGACGCAAATGATGCCGGAAACGGCATCTACCTTCCCGTTGCCGACAGTGCCTGCCGCTATGCCAATGGCAAGTGGGGGCGTTAGTGGCGCACCGGCAATCGAACAGCGTTCTGCCGGTTACTCCACCGGTGGTATGCCTGTGGAACAAGCGACCGGTGATGCAAATGCGGTTGATCGCCTGATCATTAAGACGGCATCGCTTGCGCTGGAAGCACCAGATGTTGCTGCCGTCGAACGTGCGTTACGGCAACGGGTTGAGGCGCTTGGTGGTTTTGTTGTGAGCGTTCAGACATATGGGACGGGGGCTGAACAAAGTTCTACGGTTGTGTTGCGTGTACCGGTTGAGCGCTTTGAGGCGTTATTAAGCGATATTGAAGGTCTTGCCCGCAAAGTATTGCGACGAAGTGTAAGTGGCGAGGATGTGACCGAAGAATACGTTGATCTTGAGTCGCGCTTGCGTAACCTCGAAGCGACAAATAC
The DNA here is from genome assembly GCF_000735195.1 of Chloroflexus sp. MS-G. GTDB lineage: Bacteria > Chloroflexota > Chloroflexia > Chloroflexales > Chloroflexaceae > Chloroflexus. The sequence goes on along the minus strand of NZ_JPIM01000089.1, from coordinate 17,057 downwards.
CCGTCTGCTTGATCTGCTTGCCCGTGCACAAACGGTGGAAGAAGCGCTTAAGGTAAATCAGGCCCTAACCGATATTCAAGGTCAGATTGAGTGGACAAAGGGACGGATGCAGTATTTGGAACAGAGTGCGGCAATGTCAACGATCACGGTCGAATTGGTACCAGTACCACCACCGACACCGGTTATTGCAGAGGATGGCTGGCAGCCACTTGAGGTCGCACGTATTGCTCTGCGTCGACTCATTGAACTCGGGCAGAATCTGGCGAACGTCGTGATTGTGCTGCTGGTCTGGACACCGGTCTGGTTGCCCGTTGTGCTGCTGGGTTTCTGGGTCTGGCGACGGGTTGGTCGGCGGAGTACTGCTGCGTGACCATCGTCGTGGACATCTGTCGAGGCGAGGCGTCGCCTCGCCCCTCCTCGTGAGTCGTCTTGCATCCATCGGCGAGATTCATCCATCGTAATGTATCAAGCTTCGTTTTGCATCGGTAGGTTGTACATCTGCTCCCTCTGCCTGCTTGTTGAACACTCGGAGTTATGCTATCGTTACCGTAACTGGCATCTGGCGAGGGACGGTATGACTGCTGGTACCACACCGTTGTTCGTTATAACAACTGATGATGTGCTCAGGGTACAACTCAGCGAAATGTTAGGCGTGGCCTGGCAGGTCACACCGGCCACCTCGATCACGGAAGCGCATCTTCATTTGCTCGATCTTCGCGAGCACATACCGCCTGATCTGGCTGCTGCCGCCGAGCAAGCGCCGATTGTCGGTCTAGTACATGATCCTGCTGGTGCAGTCGCTGTGTTGCAGGCAGGCGTACACGAGGCATTAACGACGGCTGAGCTCCTGCCGCTGTGTCTGATGCGGGCACTTACTGCGGCTCAGATACGCTGGCAGATTGAATACCGTCGCCGTCAGCAGTTGGCCGAAGCACGTGCGCAGGTACAGGCTATTACCGTGCGTTTGCAAAACGAGCAGATTCGCGATCCACTGACCGGTCTGTACACACGCCGCTATCTGCAAGAAACGCTTGAGCGCGAGTTACGTCGTGCGGATCGTGAGCAGATAGTGCTCAGTGTCGCACTGATTGATATCGATCAGCTTGAGCAGGTTAACTGGCAGTTTGGGCGTGCGCTCGGTGATGTAACGATCCAGCATGTAGCAGGCTTGATCAGACGGAATGTGCGTGGCGGTGACATCTTTTGTCGCTACGGCGGGGATGAATTTTTGCTCGTCTTGCCGCGGGTCACGCCTGAAACAATCGTGCATCGAGCTGAACAATGGCGCTCAGCCATCGCACACTCGGTCATTCGTCCTGGTACGCTCGATATACAGGTGACCATTTCAATAGGAACGGCAACCTTTCCGCGTGACGCTCGTCAGGCGGCTGATCTTTTGCAGTGCGTTGGCGAGGCTTTGTATGCCGCCAAGATGGCCGGTGGGAATTGTATTCGTCCATGGCCCAGTGCTCTCAAGTAGTCTGTGACCACGACGGTACGGTGAAGTCTGAACAAGGAGAAAAGCAATGCGATTGGCAGGGAAGCGAGTAGCTATTCTGCTGGCAGAAGGAGTCGAGGACCTAGAGTTCTATGTACCGATGATGCGATTGCAGGAAGAGGGGGCAGAAGTGCTGGCCGCCGGCCTCGATCTCCGGCCAGTACGAGGTAAAAATGGTCTGGAGATAGTGCCGACGACAACGATTGCCGAATTACGTGCAGATGATCTCTTCGGACTCGTGTTGCCCGGTGGTTGGGCGCCCGATAAATTGCGACGATACCAGGTTGTGACCGATCTAGTACGGGCGATGGATGCTGCTGGAAAAGTGATAGGCATTATCTGTCACGGTGGTTCAATTGCGATTTCTGCCGGAATTGTTCGTGGTCGACCGGCAACCGGATCAACCGGTATCAAAGACGATCTCATCAACGCCGGTGCTCTGTGGGTTGATGAGGCTGCGTTCCGTGATGGGCATTTAGTCTGGGGAAGGGTGGTAGCAGATATTCCGGCATTCTGTCGTGAGCTGGTGGCGGCATTGGTGGAACGAGCATGACGTTACGAATTGCGTACTGTTCGCCGGTTAATCCAGCGCCTTCGGGGATTTCTGACTATAGCGAAGAGTTGTTGCCGTATCTCGCGCAGTATGCCGAGATAACCCTCTTCATCGAGGATGGGTTGCGGCCAGCAAATCCGCAACTAATCAAGCATCTTCCGATCAAACCCATGCGTCAGCTCGAGCGGCTGGCTCGACGCGGAGTGTTTGATGCAATCGTCTACCACATCGGGAATAGTCCGGCGCACGCCGGTATCTGGCGGGTGGCCCAGCGCTTACCGGGCGTCATTGTGCTACACGATTTCGTGCTGCACCATTTTATGCTCTGGTATGCGGCGAATGTGCAACGCGATGTACAGAAGTATGTCGCGATGATGCGTACTCGCTACGGCGCTGAAGGTGAACATATTGCCCAACTGATGATTCGCTCGCGCTTCAGTGAAGCAGCGTTTGCGTTTCCCTGTAACGAAGAGGTTTTGGCCGTAGCCAGAGCCGTGATCGGTCATAGTCACTACCTGCTGAAACGTGTCACTGCATTGCGTCCTGATCTACCGTGTGGCTATGTACCGATGGGAGTGCCATTGCCATCGCTCATTGATCGTAATGAGGCCCGCCTCCATCTGGGTCTGCCGCTTGATCGACCGTTACTGGCCAGTTTTGGTCATATCAATGCCTGGAAGCGGATCGAACCGACATTGCGCGCCGTGGCCGAGTTGCGTCGTGAAGGTTTGGATGTCCACTGTGTCCTGGTTGGGTCGGTGTCGCCCAACTACGATCTAAAGGGCGTGATACAGCGTCTCGGCTTGCGAGAGGTGGTGACCGTTACCGGCTATGTCTCGCGAGCGCAGTTCGAGGATTATGTGGCGGCTACTGATGTCTGTCTCAACTTACGGTATCCAACCGCCGGTGAAACGAGTGCTAGTCTGTTGCGTCTGCTCGGCGCCGGGAAGCCTACCCTGGTGAGCGCGGTGGATGCCTTTTGTGAATTGCCATCCGATGTTGTTGCCCACGTCGATGTTGACGCGAGCGAGACGGATCTGATCGTTGCTTACTGTCGGCGATTATTGACCGATCCAGGGCTGGCAACTGCGCTCGGCAAGCGGGCACGGCAGTATGTTGCGACAGAACACACCTTAGACGGCGCTGCGCAGGCGATGATACAGTTCCTGGCCCAGGTCTACGGTTGGCCTTCACCGCAACGTATTCGCCCAGCACCTCTCTGGGATCCAACCTGGGTGGTTGAACCGCCACCCGCGCAATCTATGTCGCGTCCTGCACAATCCGCTTCATCGCCATCGCTCCTGGTTCAGGCTATGGCGCAGGTAATAGCCGACATTGGTCTGACAGAGGACGATACCATTGTTTTGCGTTCAGTGGCGACACGCATTGCCGAGCTTGAAGGTGATTCGGTACGCAATAGAGCGAGAAGATAGAACAGAGATCAGGCGAGAGAAGTAGTTCGGGAGTTGGTCTTCCCCTCACTCCTGATCCCGTTTTACGTTGTTTCTTAATCTTTACCGGTTTTCTTCGTTGGTTTGCCTTGACAAAATAGAACATTTGTCTGATAATGAATGCACTACAAAAACTCACCACGGAGCACCCAGAGTACACAGAGCGTAGAAGGTTTATGAAAAAAAGGATAATTTTTGGCCATTGGGCGCATGGAAGAAAAAGTTTCACAACCCTATGTTCAATGAAAGATAAAATCATCTTTAGTCTCTGTGATCTCCGTGGTCTCTGTGGTGGAAAGATCACCTTTTTGCAGTGGAAGTCATAATCTGTCCTATCGCAGCTTCATACCTTCTTCACCATCCACCCCGGCAATAGGGAGTAAATGGGATACCAGATGAGCCGAACGAGAGCCGCGACTGCTATGGCAACCATTCGCTGGGCCACATCAACCGACACCACCATTCAGTCTATGTTCCACCGTCATCGGTTGGCGCGACGGGCAAGCGCCATCATCAGGTGTCCGAATGAACCCTACTGCACAGCGACTCCCTATATTCGTCTAGGATTCGCAGTGCGAACGGTCAACCAGCCTGGTCTGGCCGGTAGCGTGTCACCGCATCTGAGCAAGTTGCTGGTTCATCTGGGTGATGTGCTCGGCTACCTTGAACGCAAGGCGATTCACTTCTACCGTCTTACACTTCCCCGCCAATTCACCATCGCTGATTTGGCTGACTGTCGGCTCCACCTGGAACTACTCGCTCAGCGTATTAGTGCGCAACAGGTACGGCTGGGACTGCATCTCGATCCGTATCTCACGCTTGCCCACCCCGACGACCGTATCGCCGCCGAGACGATCAGCACTATCGAGGCGGCTTGTCAGTTTCTCGCTGCCCTTGATCAAAGGAATACTGTTCAGCACACCCTGGTGATGCACATCGGTGTTCATGACGCTGAAGCACTCCCGCGTTTCCGGCAACGTTGGGTAGCGCTATCGGCCAATGCCCGTCAACGTACTACCCTGGAGCACACCGGCACCGGGCTGTCACTCAGCTCGTTACTCGGTCTTGCTGCTTCTACCGGCGTCCCCATCGTTTTTGACTATCTGCATTTTCGGTTGCACAATCCCGAACGATGGAGCCTACCGCTAGCGTTGGGGTTAACCCTGGCAACCTGGCCCAATTACCTTCGTCCAGAAGTGCATCTGAGCAGTCAACGCAGCGAAGCGCACCTGCTGCCGGGTCGCAATGACAATAGCCGCGTTCTCCCACCACGTCCCGGCCAGCACGCCGATTTCATTGTTGTCCACGATGCAATTGAGCTCCTCGAAGCTAGTCGTGGTCTGCCACCGTTTGATCTGATGCTGGAAGCAAAAGCCGGCGATCTGGCTCTCTTCCGGCTGCGTCACGAGCTGGTGCGGTATGCGCCGACATTGGCCGGGCGGGTTAGTTGAGTCTGAGTGATAGTCTGACCGTATGTATCAGCCTGTGGCCGTGTTGTTTCCCTGACTGCACCTATCTGTTCCCGTGGGAACAGCGTGATCAAAAACGTTTCATCAGGCATGTACGGTGCCCGTGCGACTATTGCGTGAGGGGTTTCCAGCGTCCTCTCTTTCAGCCCCACCTTCCCCCTTCTGCTCCCCGTGGAGGAGAGGAAGGGGGAAAGTGAGGGTGGCTAGGCGTGCGCCGCAGCACCGGCGCGATACCGATGCAACCCTGTTCCGGCGTGTCGCGGAGACGCATGCGTTGCTCGCCGGCGTTCCCCGAAACACTCTATTGTGTACCATTGTTAAGTCTTATCAAAAGCCCAGGTTTTTGATCACGCTCTTAGAGCGTGTCTGAGCCATTCGCCTATTTCCTGGGAACGCGGGCCACTGACCAGTGTCAAGCGAAGCGGGTGAGCCGACCTCTCTGTTTCACGTTCGTACACCCTCAAGGGGGAAGTCGTCCTCATCAATAATCTCTCACTTCCATTTGTCACTGATTACCCTTCACCAGTATAATAGCCGTGAAATGGTCTTAACTATTGAGGTGTCCTGTGAGTAACCAACGTCTACCATCGTCGAACCCACTGGCCGGTATTGTGGCTATTGCTATCTTCCTCGTCATTATAGGGTTTGTTGTCGGTCTTTTAATCAGCCGATCCGGCCCGCTAGTCGTCGTCGTAACACCGGTTCCGACCAATGTACCTGTCATACCAACTGAACCACCGACGATACCAACGCCAGCCGGTAGCAATCTGCCGGTTATGCCAACAGCGACTACATACCAGTACAATAGCCCACCACCGATGACCATCGATCCGGCAAAGAAGTATACCGCGACCATCTACACCCCACGCGGGGAAATTGTTATTGAGCTGCTGCCCGACATTGCTCCGCAAACGGTGAACAACTTCGTCTTTCTTGCCCGTCAGAACTTCTACAACGGCCTGACCTGGCACCGGGTACTGCCCAATTTTATGGCTCAGGGTGGCGATCCGCACGGCGATGGAACGGGTGGCCCTGGCTATACCATCCCAGCCGAGTTTACCGATAAGATATTGTTTGATCGACCCGGCATCGTTGCTATGGCCCGTTCGTCTGATCCCAATAGCGCCGGTTCCCAATTTTTCATCACCACGGCAGAGGCGCCCTGGCTGAACGGGCAGTACACTATCTTCGGGCGTGTCATTCGTGGTCAGGAAATCGTTGATGGCATTCCGCTGCGCGATCCGAGTAATCCGGACGATCTGGCCAGACCTGGTGAGACAATTCTCGGCATTACTATTAGCGAGGAGTGAGGCGCTGTTTGGAGTTTTGCGTGAGGATGGCCCGCATCTTTCCCTTCTCCCTTCCTCTTCACTCTTGGCGAGGAAGGGAAAGGGTACGGAGGAATCAGTTCCTCTTTCCTGTGTTGACGATCATCCGTGGCACTGCTATAATCGCCGCCACAATCTATCGTGATCGACGCTCTGCGACCGTGAGGAGAGGCTTGTTACTATGGGGTTTTTTGAATACTTTCTGACCGTTAGCCCTCAATTTGGTTCATACGCATGGACATTCTTCATTGTGCAGATTCTGCTGGTCGCGAGCGGCGCCTACTTCATCTGGCTGCACACGGAGCGGAATGTTGTTCGTGCAACGTTCTTTCGTCAGTTGGGGATTGCGTTGTTGATTGTGGGTGGGTTTGGTGTGGCACTAGGTGTCGTTCGTATGCTCAATGTGCCTCCCTTCAACCAACGTTTCTGGTTCTACATTCAGTTGATAATCGAGCTTATTTTAGGCGGTTATGTCGTCTACTATATGCGTAATGTCTTGCCCGAACTGGTACGCAATGCTCGTATACGCACCCCGGCTCCCCGCCAGACTCCAGCCGCCGCTGCTCCGGCAACACCACGGCCGGTTGCAACTACTGGTCGTCGCGAAGCCCGGCGTGAACGCAAACGGAAGAGCAAATAAACAGAGCCGATTGCGGCAGAGAGTGCCCGCCTCGACGGTCAAGAATGCTTACCGGGAAGCAGATCACCACTGCGTATCCCGGCAGGCGGGTTGCTCACTCGTACCTATCGGTTTGGTGACGTACAATACTCATAACATGCCGACCCTGCTTTCGTCGTGACGAATGCGCTACAACTGGGCGCAGCGAAATGCGCTCCATCTGCTCTTGGGCAACTCTCTGTGACTAGTTATGACATTCATCGACGGATCAGACGCGACCGAACGCCCTTCATACCGTGACGATGCGTCACAGGCTAAAACCTCTTCCTGCAATATATGCTCGGGTTACCATACCGCACGTACTGCTAATGCCTGCCGCAAGAGTCGGTGATATTCGGAACGAGGGATTTCTATCGTGCCGAATTGTAACATGTGTGGCCCAATAATAAATTGCGAGTCGAGCAAGACGAACCCACCGCGTCGCAGACGCTCGACCAAATGTACCAGCGCAACCTTGCTGGCATCACGCACGCGGTGGAACATGCTTTCGCCAGCAAAGAGACCACCGATGGCGACGCCGTATAAGCCCCCAGCCAGTTGCCCATCGCGCCAGCACTCGACACTGTGGGCGTATCCTAGACGGTGTAATTCCGTGTAAGCACGGATAATTTCAGGTGAAATCCAGGTTGTTTCGCGACCAGGAGCTGGTTCAGCACAGCCCCGAATGACTTCTTCAAATGCAGTATCAAAGGTGACGGTAAAGACACCTGCACGAACGGTACGGGCCAGCCGTCGGGGAACGTGAAACCGTTCGTCAAGCGGGATAATCGCACGCCGCAGCGGTTCGTACCAACCGATTTCGCCCCGCTCATCCGCCATCGGGAAGATGCCTTGACGATAGGCATTCAAGAGCAACTCAGGAGAAAGGATTGTTCTGGTCATTGCTAACGCCTCAAGCGCGCCAAACCGGTACTGATAATAGCGACGCACCAGCCTAACAGGATCAGCGTCAGGATCAGACCAATTCGTAGTGGCCATTCGCCATCAGGCAGCAGCCGGGCAATGAGTAGTGGTGCACCAATGATACCATAGATGAATACCTGAAGGAGCAGCGGCATCGGTAGGATTGCAATGGTCATGCTGGGCCAGGAATAGTGATGAACGGTGATGAACACGTAACATAAACCGTAGCTAATGGTTGCATTCATCAGTGCCGCGAGCAGGTCAGCCGATAGACCGAAGGGCAAGGGTGTGAGGAACGATGGTGGTGTCGATGATCGTAAACCGAGTAGACCGATTAACAACTGAAAACTGGTGAAGACCAGAAAGGTAAAGAGTCCGCTCCATGACCCCGGTGTCCACCAACGGTACCAGTACAGAGCAACGATGATCAGTGCCGGCAGCGCATCGGGCCAGGCCGCCGGCAATGAACGAATCGGATCAAATGGCGTAGTCAGCACTGCCCACAGCGAACCGGGAGTCGGTATTGCTTGCAGTGTGTAAAGGAACCGCCAGAATGGTTCGAGTATTGTGCCTGACTGACCGGCAACTAATGCCAGCACATAGAGTGGCGTGCGTTGCCACCACCACAGCCAACATGCAAGTACGTAGAGCACCAGTGAGATGATAACCGCAAGCAGAGCATTTCCTCCTCATCCCATCATCGTTTCATGATGGGCACTGCTATACCCATTGGTATTCTCGCACCTGACCATCTTCGATAGTGAAGAGTTGATCGGTTAAGCCATATTCACGCTGGACTGAGTCGAGCTGAATCTGATGGGCAATGCTGGTAAGAATGCTCTCATCGGCATCACTGAAGGCGATCAGGAAATCGCGATTGGGAATACCGATGACCATATTGCCCGGAAAATGTGGTTTCCAGCTCACCAGCAGATCAGGTAATAACAGTCGTGTTGCGTCATAGCCATCTTGTGAATGAGCGATAATCAAGCGCTGCGCACCCTCGCCGCTGATCAAGAACTTTGCCCGCTCTTTCGTTCGTGCCGCCAGATTGGCAAGGGCATACTCGTGGAGCTGATGTTCACCGACTTGCCAGCGTTCGAGGTGGCGTTCGTTGATGTAGGCTACACTTTGCGGTTCATCAATGACGTAGGTAATGATCAGATCGGCCAGAAACGGACGATAGGCAAGCATTGGTAATTTCTTTTCAAAGACAGCGTTGAGCAAGACGATTGGTTTGAGCATTGGCATAACGCGATGCGCGACTTCGCTGAAGGTGCGCGCCTCGCGGACCGGTATTTGATCATGCACGGTGCGCAAGAGCGTTGCATACACCAGTTCAAAGTGCTCTGGCGCCTGACGGTACGCATGATAGAATGCCGTCAAATCGACGCGCAGGTGACGTTGACCGATCCGCACCTGTACCACCTCACCTTCACGACTGAGCACCTCGATGGTCGGTTCGTCTCGCAATCGTTGCTCGATTGTCGCGGCAAAATCAGATCGACTGAGCGGGGGGTGGTTAGTCATAGATCGGTATCCTTCACGTTGATGACCTCAAGACCCTGTTGCCAGACACGGCGTAGGGTAGCGACCGGTACATCGATCAAAGTTTGTTGCTGCCAGGTGATATGCAGCGTTGGATTCACCGTTACTACTCCCAACCGAAATAGTGGTAATCCGCTCAAGGTGTCCTCGAATACTGCGGTATGCGCCGGATCAACCGCGATCAAGAAGCGGCTGGGTGTCTCGCTGAACAGCGCCGTTATAAAATCGCTGTGTATCTCGTCGAGCACAAGGTGTAAGCCCAATTCACCGGCAATCGCCATTTCTGCCGCCGCGACCGCCAGGCCACCCTCGCTAAGATCATGGCAGGAACGTACCAGACCGGCCCTTATTGCCCGATGAAGAGCGCGGAAGGTTGCCGGTGCTGTTGCCAGATCGACCTTGGGCAATGCGCCGCCATCTTCAATCATACCGATTGCAGCCAGATGGCTTCCGGCAAATTCGGATCGGGTGTTCCCCAGCAGATAAACCACATCACCGGCTTGCTTCAAGTCCATGGTAACACACTGTCGCACATCGGGCACCTGTGCCAGTGCCGAGATAAGCAGGGTGGGCGGAATGGCGACACGCCGACCATCGGCATCACGATATTCGTTATTCAGCGAGTCTTTGCCGCTAATGAAAGGAGTTCCAAACGCGACTGCACCGTCGTAGCATCCGGCAGCAGCCCGTACTAAGCCGGCCATCCGATCGGGTTGCTTCGGATCACCCCAACAGAAGTTATCGAGAATGGCCGTCTGATCAGGGTCACCGCCGACGGCCACAACATTCCGCAGCGCCTCATCGATTGCGGCCAGCGCCATCCAGTATGGGTCATGCAAACCGTACCGCGGGCAGATGCCAAAGCCCAATACCAGCCCGGTTGGCTCGCCGGGCAGCGGCTGGATGACCGCAGCATCTGAGGGTCCGGCCAGATGAACCCCTACCAGTGGTTTGATAACTGTTCTCCCACCAACTTCATGGTCGTAAGTACGAATAATGCGCTCTTTGGAGGCAATCGATGGATGCGCCAGCAAGCGCAAGAGAGCCTGATCAGGGGCTACCGTTGTCAGGTGCGGTGACCGAGACAGAGCTGGCGAAGGCTGCCATACCGCCGTCAGCACCCGCTGCGGACGGCCATCGTGGAGAAATTGCATGTCGAGATCGACGACCTTTAGATCGCGATAAAAGACTCGCAATCGTCCATCGCTGGTAAACCGTCCAATTGGCGTCGCTTCTACCTCTTCAGCCGTGCAGAGGGTGAGCAGGGCGATCAGACGATCGGGCGGCACTGCAAGTACCATTCGTTCCTGAGCTTCGGAGAGCCATATCTCCCAGGGTTGCAGACCGGCATACTTGCACGGTACATGCTGAAGGTGTACTTCCGCCCCCAATGCTGCCCCCATCTCACCGATAGCCGATGAAAGACCTCCAGCCCCACAATCAGTAATTGCCGAATAGAGACCGGCATCACGTGCCTGTAAGAGCACATCGAGCATCTTCTTTTCGGTGATCGGATCGCCGATTTGTACTGCACTCCCTACCTCGCTCGCCGTAGTATGGGTAAGTTCGATACTGGAAAAAGTCGCCCCATGAATCCCGTCGCGCCCGGTACGACCGCCCATAACCACGATAATATCACCCGGACGCACATTGCGCGGGTGGAGACCACGCGGCGCCAGTCCAACGGTTCCACAGTAGACGAGCGGGTTGGCCGTGTAGCCGGGGTCAAACAACACGGCCCCGCCAACCGTCGGAATGCCTAGCTTATTGCCGTAATCACGGATACCGGCGACTACTCCACTGGCGATCCGGCGTGGATGGAGCACGCCTGGCGGAGGCGGCGGTGCATCGGGCATCCCAAAGCAAAGGACATCGATGTTTGCAATCGGTTGCGCCGACACACCGAGCACGTCACGAATCACGCCGCCAACACCGGTATTGGCGCCACCGAATGGTTCGAGTGCGCTGGGGTGATTGTGGGTTTCAACTTTATACGACACCTCGTGCTCGGAACCAAAGGCGAGGATACCGGCATTATCGACAAAAGCACTCAACACCCACCGATCATCACGCCTGGTCAGTACTTGCTCGGTTGCCCGCATCAAATATGTGCGGATAAGGCTATCAATGGTGCACTCGCCGCCGGCAAGCTGCGTCAACATCGGATACAGATCAGGCTGCGCAGGTGGTTCTTCGGGCGTTTGCGTATACCGTACTCGCGCCTTGAACGTCTTGTGAGAACAGTGCTCACTCCAGGTTTGCGCAATCGTCTCCAGCTCACCATCGGTTGGGTCGCGTCCCTGAGCAACGAAATAAGCCTGAATTGCACGCATTTCGGCGAGATCGAGTGCCAACACGCCACGTTGACTAATAGCGATCAACTCAGCATCATCGGCGGATCGGAGGGGGATCGTTGTTACGACCGGCGTGGTTGGCGTTGGCTCGGCAACCAGCATGGTGTAGAATGCAGCTCGTGTCGTTGTCTGCTCACCGGGATGGTAAGCGATTGTCGTTTGCACAATATCAATTGCCAACTCAGCCGCTGCCTGCACCGGGTCAGCAGTAGCCGGTAAGAAATACCGACGTAGCGATCGGGCATGTTCAAGACTACGCACACCAAGCCGACGTGCGCCCTCGACCACACTCTCACCTTCGCTATCGGTGACACCGGGCCGATACGCTACTTCGACGACCAGCAGATCAGTTTTGGGTAAGAATGGATCGGTTAATGGCTGATCAGGGTTCACTTCCTGCCAGTGAACCTGTTGCACGACCGGATCGTGAAGCAAATGTTCAACCAACGACGTCACTGCTGCCGGAGTAAGTTCGGCTCCGGCTAACAGATAGAGGTGCTGCGGCCCGTCAATGCCTCGTGAGGCAACGGTCACAAGATAGAGCGGCATAGCTTCTCCAGAACAAGAATAGTGATACGCAGCCGTTCCATATCGGCAACTTTTGCGCACGCATATCGTTTATAATCTTGAGTATACCATCTTCTCTCGTCTGCTTTGCAGTATGGAGCACAGTATGTCGTTATACAGACACCCGATAGTATACCTTGTCATTGGGTTACTTGTGACCGTGACAATGATCCCAACAAGAACGATTGCGCAGCCTACCGCAACCTTGAGCGGGATTATTACCTACCGTGAACAAATAGCCCTTCCTGCAGATGCGCTGGTCACGCTCCAGATTGCCGAAGTTACCGCTCAGGGTACCGGCGGTCGGGTGATTGCCGAGCAGACCTTTAGCACCGGTGGCGCACAACCACCATTCCGCTTCAATCTCGCTTACAACCCGGCTATTATCGATGCCGGTCGAGTGTATACCCTCCAGGGACGCATTCAGTCGGGTGGGCGCATCCTCTTTACGACCTACACCCTCATTCCGGTCATTACCGGCAGTGCACCGCGAAGCGATATTCAGGTTGTAATGACCTCGGTGCGTGGCAGTAGCCTACCAGCCGCCGGTAGTCATTTGTGGTTGGTGGGATTGGCGCTAGGGCTAGGCGGACTTGGGGGATTGGTGCACGGAATACGATACCGCAGACGAGCGTGGTAGACAGTCGAGGCGCAGCATTGCTGCGCCCCTATTCAGGGTTCCCGATAGCTCTCAATCCCAGCCAGGGTCTGCACTTATGACGGTTCCCACACAATCAATGCCGCATGCGGTACCAGTTCATCGCGAATATGATTGTAGAGAATACCGCGTACCGTAAAACCGTTACGCAATTGTGGAGTAAGCGTCGGATCGGCCAATTGCCCGGCGACCACAGCAGCAACGTACTCTTCGACGGACATGCGGTCGCGGTGGTCAACATAGCCGGGCAACATACCACCCGCCACCATCCCACGCAGCCCTAGGCGTCGGATTAAGGCCTTGCGGGCGTCATATAGCATCCGGCTGATTCCTCGCCCGCGATACGCAGGATGCACACTCATATCCGCGCCGTACAGCCATTCACCGTCTGGATCATGGTGCCCAAAATTGCCATGATCGACAATCTCTTCAAATGTGTGCTGTTGAAAGACCTTTTCACCGCGAATGCGGAAGGTACTACTCTGACCGACAACCCGCTCATTGTCAAGTGCCACGTGTTGCCCTTCGGGAAAAATGCGTAAATGTGTGGCAAAGTTGTCCGCACTAAAGTGATCTTCCGGATCAAGCGTAGGAAAACAGATTTGCTGATGGATCACCAGTTGCGGAATATGTTCGGGCCTGGTTTGCACAACAACAATGGTCATACACTTCTCCTGAAAGCATGGGCTGATCTGATCAACCAGCCCATGTTGACCTGCCCATCCAGCGATAGCTAAGAGCTGCTACTGTCGGAACGCACCGATGAGCACCTCCAGGCCTTCCTCAAGCTGATCATCAGTGATCACCAGGGGTACCAGTAAGCGGATACAATTCACGTACAAACCGGCTCGCATCGCTAATACCCCGCGTTCGAGGGCGCGACCAAGGATTGCCAGTACCTCTTCAGCCGCCGCCGGTGTGCGTTTCTGGCGATCTTTGACCAGTTCAATCCCGATCATTGCCCCAAGACCGCGAACATCACCAACTAGCGGATCGAGCGTGTCATCGGCCAAGAGTGGTTCAAAACGGGCACGGATTTGTCTTCCAATCACCTTTGCCCGTTCCAACAACCGTTCACGTTCAATCAGATCGATAGTCGCCAGGGCAGCTACACACGCCAGTGGATTACCGCCATACGTACCACCAACCCCACCATAGTGCGCACAATCCATAATGCGGGCACGGCCAATGGTCGCTGCCAATGGCATACCGGCGGCAATGCTCTTGGCAGCAACAATAATATCCGGTTCGACCCCAAATTGCTCGATGGCAAACAAGGTACCGGTGCGACCAAATCCACTCTGCACTTCATCAACGATGAGCAGTGATCCATTGCGCGTACAGAACTCGCGCAGACGACGCATAAACTCAACCGGTACCGGAATAAAGCCACCTTCGCCCTGCACCGGTTCAATCAACACCGCTGCAATAGTTTCTGGGTCAACACCCGCGATTTGCATCCGCTCAAACGCAGCCCAACACTGTTCAACCGCTTCCTCTTCACTCACCCCCATACGGTACGCATACGGGAACGGCGCCCGATAAATCTCCGGCGCAAACGGACCAAACTTCTTCTTGAAATACGTCCGTGAGGTGAGCGATAAGGTCAGGAGCGTTCGACCGTGATACGCACCATCAAACACAATGATAGCCGGACGACCGGTAGCAGCGCGGGCAAACTTGATCGCATTTTCGACCCCTTCGGCACCTGAATTGGACAGCAGCGTCTTACACGGCTCACTGATCGGCGCCAGTGCGTTTAGCCGTTCACATAGAGCGACATACGGTTCGTAGGTGCCGACCAGTGCCGAAAGGTGAATCAGTTGCTCGGCCTGCGTTTGAATGGCTTGAACAACTTCTGGCGGACAGTGCCCAACGGCTAGTGTGCCGATTCCACTTACAAAATCGATCAACGTATTCCCATCAACATCCGTTACCAGTGCACCCTGCCCAGAAGCAATCGCAATCGGTGTTGCTCGCCCCAAACCGGCGACTACTGCTGCATCGCGGCGCGCCAGTAGTGCACGTGAACGCGGGCCAGGAATTTCGGTAACAAGACGAATATGGCGCACAGCAGGCGCAGTCATGATATGCACTCCTTTGTGTATTCACTACGATCTTCGCTCGATAGCGAACATTATACCATTACCGTATTCCACGAGGTGAACGATGCAAGCGTTCGATAGCATGAGAAGTGAACGACAAGCGTCTCCTGGCATACTTTTCCCTCGCTCAACAAGAGTATTGGCAACCGGCCCAGGCAGGCACTTATGGTACAGGTACAACAAAAAATGCTGTCATGTTCAGATCAAGATAGACATGGGGAACGATAAACCACGCTGCGGCACACAGGATGGAGGTAGAAAAGGCTTCGCAGTTGCACATTGTTTTGACGATGCTACCGATCAAGACAGTTATGGATTGATACGACGCACCATTGCACACACTTGTGCAACCTGTTGGGGATGACCAATCACCACCGGATTCGGCAAGCGAATCGTTTGCAGGAGTGTCATCCAATCGGGTAAGATACCCTCGAGTGGACAGATAGTGCCTCCGGCGGCCTGAACAATTGTCCAACCGGCGGCAACATCCCACACCTTTGCCCGCCCAATAATGGCAGCTCTAGCCTGACCGCGAGCCACATAGCAGCAATCGGCTGCCACCGACCCCAACACGCGCACCTTACCGGGGTAGTGAATGGTGTAGGAACGGTGAAAGGTAGAAGGAATGGCAATCCAGTCGTTAGGACCAGGTGGCTGAGGAGGTGCCACCTGAATAGGAAGATCATTCCAAAATGCCTTGCCACCGGCAACTGCCCAATAACAATCGCCCAACACCGGCAGGTAAATGACACCAGCCTGCGGCTCACCACGCCGGATCAGCCCGATTGAAACGGCCCACAGCGGTAATCCCGACACAAACGAGCTGGTACCATCTATCGGGTCGATCACCCAGATGTACTCGCGGTCGAGACCCATTGGATCGCGTTCTTCGCCTATCACGCCGTGATCGGGAAAGTGAAAATGGATCGTATCGCGCAACCAGTCTTCAATTGCCCGATCAGCAGCCGTTACTAGACTCCGATCAAGCTTCCGTTCCGGCGACACTTGATTGAAGTACGAACGCAAAAGCATGTTACCGGCTTGCTGCGCCCAGGCGCGTATGAGCGCAATCTCTACCTCCACCTATGCCTCCGCCGATCATAGGCCGCAACGTCCGTCTGCTGCGGCGCGTTATTTTATTGTACTACGAATTGGGTAGGTGTAATACTCCTCTTACTTCACCACTCACTTCTCCGCTGTAATGGAGCGCAAAAGTATCCGGCGGAATAGAACAGATGACTTCACTGCAAAAAGGTGATCTTCTCACCACAGAGACCACGGAGATCACAGAGACTAAAGATAATTTGATCTTTCATTGAACATAGGGTTGTGAAATTTTTTCTTACATGCACCCAATAGACAAAAATGATCATTATTATTCATAAATCTTAGACGCTTTGTGTGCTCTGTGCGCTCCGTGGTGAGTTTTTGCAGTGGACTCACAGATAGTTTCAGATATGCACCCAGATTCTGATAAGCAACCTGGGGTTTTACTCAGATTCTCAAAGCCTGTCCGAAACAGCGTACCGAGATGCTCTGAAGGAGAGGTTCAGGCATTTCTGTCCTCTATCCTTTAGAGCAATTCGTGAACCGTCTCTCGATGTGGTGAATTTGCTGCTCGATATAGGTGAAACGCGGCAGTACCGTGTTGTGACGGTAACCACATGGCTGCTGTAGCTTAGCGCTCGACTGTGATTGCGAACGGAGGGTAGCCACGATTGTAGATACCCTTTGTACGTACGTACAACGGTATCAACGCGGTCAAATGCTTACGGCACAGTGGTGCGTCTGAATGAACCTTCTCAGTGCACTTCCATTGTTATCGCTACAACCATCTCATGGTACGCCCCACAGCCAGATGGTGCCATCATCCAACTGGGAGGCAAGCAGCCGCCCGTCGGGGGCGAAGGCGACGCTCCGCACCCAGTCGGTATGTACCAGCGC
>NZ_JPIM01000088.1 GCF_000735195.1 Chloroflexus sp. MS-G | reverse complement strand
TGACATCAGTCGCGGACCTGAGTAGCGCGGGCTTTAGCCCGCGACCTGACATCCGCCGCGAGCCTGGGTAGCGCGGGCTTTAGCCCGCGACCTGACATCAGTCGCGGACCTGAGTAGCGCGGGCTTTAGCCCGCGTCTTGACATCCGCCGGAGCCTGGGTAGCGCGGCCCTTTAGCCCGCGACCTGACATCCGCCGCGAGCCTGAGTAGCGCGGGCTTTAGCCCGCGACCTGACATCAGTCGCGGACCTGAGTAGCGCGGCCCTTTAGCCCGCGACCTGACATCCGCCGCGAGCCTGGGTAGCGCGGGCCTGTAGCCCGCGACCTGACATCAGCCGGTGAAATTCTGTTACGCTGTTGTCCAACGAGGGGCGCAGCGCCGCCTTGCTCCTCCTGATGGCCCCCAACAGATGGTTTTGAAGAAATAGACAATGATGTCTATTGACAGAATCGCGTTATGATAGAGCCGTTGTCATTATCGGTAGGGAGACAAGCATGAAGTGGCATCGGTTTGTGATCTTTCTGATTGCGTGGATCGTTAATCTCACGCTCCTGACACCAACAATCCTCTACGCTGCCGACCAAACTCCAGCTCCGCTGTTGAGAAAAGGTCTCAGTATTACTGGTTCATTCCTTTCTCAAGCAGCTCAGGAACCAGACGACTCACCGTTTAGAGCGGTCTTTAGCCGTTATGCGACCTGGTTGGCACTGGTGGCTTGCAGCTCAACGCTGGCTTTGCTGGGAGCAGTAGCCATCGCTGCCCGGATACGGCGTATTCCCGGCGGTGATGACGAGCGGTAGTGCCCATGTTTCGCGCATGTCTGAACGTCAGTGCTTCGCGCTGGCCGTGTTATAATCTCTCAGCAAACATCTGTTCCCTCTATTACAGACCATACCGGTCGATGAATGAGCTACGAACTCTACGAACAGACCGACCAGATAATGCTACGCACCGCTCGTTATGAACTGGGCTGGTCAACCGATAGTGGTGCACTGCATACGCTCCGTCTTCATAATAGCCTGAACGTTCTCGGCTATGGCTTACCGAGTGCTGGGATTGACGTGGCTCTGGGTTCTCCAAATAACTGGATTACTGCCCAGACCTTTGCCCGCTATATCTGGTATCGGTTGGCGGTTAAGGCAGATGATCGGTTGCAGATGACGATCATTGTCGGATTGGGGCCACTAAAAATCTTTGACCATTATCTGCTCGAGGGTGAGGTTATCGAGCGGTGGGTCGAGATAGAAAATGTCAGTGGTGACGATTTGCGCATCTACGGCGTGCGTCTGCTTATTCCCCACCTGCGGATTGGCACACCGGCTCATTGTACCTTTGAAGCGCCCGGTAACAGTGTGCGCCCACGTGCACCGTTCGATATTGCAGTTACTCAGGATCGTCATGTTTTGCCGCGCCGCTTCTTTGCGCCTGGTGTGCGGGGAGGAAGTGCTTTTGAACCGGCACCTACGCAAGGAAGTGGGGTCATGGCACTGACGAATTCTCATTTGCCGTTGACTTTTCTGTGCTGGTACGCCAGCGATGAGGAGGCTGCTCTCCCTTACATTCAGGGTGGTGATCAAGCAGTATCACTGGCATATGAAATTGCTGTCGCTTGCTGGCTTCGTTCAGATGAACGTCTTACCGTGGGGAGACAGGTGTTCGCCCTTACGGAGCAGACATGGCCCGCAGCACTTACGATCTATCGATCCATGAACCCACTGCCGCAACCACCGGCAGGCTGGCTTCGTGATGCGATCATCTATGTTGCTGATCTCCGGCAACATGGTGGAGCCGATGGATTACGTTTGCGTCTACCAGAATTGAAGGTGCTTGGCGTTGATACGCTATGTCTGTTACCGTGGCACACCGTCGGTGATCGTCCGCACTTAATAGGTGATCTCGAACGAATTGACCCGGATTGTGGCGATGAAGCGGCGTTGCAGCAGCTCATTACTGCCGCCCATCAGTATGAGATGCGAGTCTTGCTCGACATTGCAATGCAGGGTTGTGCACCCGATTCACGCTATCTCAATGAACATCCAGAATGGTTTATTCGCGATGAAGCTGGAGCATTCGCCATTGGCGTAGCGACCGACGCGCTGGCGGTAGGGCGGCATCCGGGGGTAGCATTGCCAGCAGGGGGCTACCACCTTGATTGGATGCGTAACGACTGGCGGCTATACTGGCAACAGTGGGTGCTCAGACAGGTCGATCATTTTGTCCTTGATGGTATTCGCGCCGTAGCCCCGTACAGTGCTGCCCTGGCCTGGATTCGTCGTCCGCCGTTGCGGGCCAGTGCTGGCTCTGAACTGATGGTGCAGGCACTACGCGAGCTAGTTGCAGTCCGGCCATCGCTGACGGTACTCTGCACCCTTTCGGGTCCACGCTCAGCTCAGTTTGCCGGTGGCTGGTTTGATTACCCCAGCCATCACATGCTGGTGCACCTTGCGATGCGGCGGATTACGCCAGCAGAATGGTGTGCCTATCAAGCCGATTACGCCGAACTGTACGCCAGCGCCTATCGCATCGGCTTCCTTGAAGCACACGATACGGCCGATTGCAACCCACTTGCTGATGGCTTGCGTGGTTCACGGCTTAGTCAGGTATTGTGGGCGGTAATGCTGTTTAGTGGCCTGACACCAGCTCTCTGGAACGGGCAAGAGCTGGCAGATCGCGAAGTACTACCACGATTGTTAACACTCTGGCGTCGCGAGTCAGCTCTACGTTATGGAACGGTATCCTGTCAGTCGGTTACGACTAGTGCTGGTGATGTGTTAATCATTTGTCGAGAGTTTCATCAGCGTCGACTGATCGGTATCGTTAATCTCGCTGCGCTGCCTTGTCGATTCATAGCACCCCAACCGGTTGGCGCCGAGCTGTTGCAGGTTGCACCGCATAGTCTTGAGCGTCGTGGTATCGGTGAGGAGTTACGCTTAGCGCCGTTTGGAGTCTACTGTTTTGAAGGCGTGTCCTGACACCAATGGTACTTGATCATCATTTCTTCCAGCAGTGGTGATAGATCGCATGGTATAGGACGTGAGCCAGAGGTCAGCGCTTCCATATGACCGTGACCGCGTGTTGGGGATTATTGTCGGCCATTGCGTGATGTTTATGGTATGGAACCCGAAGTTGAGAACGCCGAAGCGTTGTTACCTTCTCTATTAGTCTTTAGCGAGAGGCTAGCATGTGGAACCACATGCGACAATCATACGTTATACCGGTAGGACATTCATCTGCTACCGGTATGGGAAGGCCTATGCGTAGATTGATTGTGATCTTAATAACCGGCGTGTTCCTTCTTTCGAGTTGCGGTACGTCGAGCACTGCTCTACCTGGTCAACCTTCGCCACTACCCGAACAATCGCTGCCAACGCAACCGCCAGCGGCAACTCGTGAGATGACGATGCCTGAACCAACCGCCACCATGTTCCCGACGATGTCTACGCAACCGACGGTATCAACAGCACCGTCCGTTGTACCGACTGTTGTATTGCCACCAACTGCGGCACCGATTGCAACACCAATACCCGCTGTACCACCGGTCAAGGAGACACCTATGCCACCTGCTGATCAGGGCGGAGTTCCCGCGTTACCGCCAAATGCTCAGCCATTAAGTCCGCCGTTCGATGGGGCGTTGAAGAAACAAATCGAACAGGCGAAGCAAGACCTGGCCCAGCGTCTGGGAATTGACGTGTCAACCATTGAGGTCGTGCAGGTTGCAGCAGTCACCTGGCCCGACGGTGCTCTTGGTTGTCCACGACCGGGTATGGTCTATATCCAGGTCTTGATCGACGGTCTCTTTGTGCAATTGCGCGTCGGCGATCAGCTCTACAACTACCACGGCGACGGCCAAAACCCGCTCTTCTTGTGTGATGCGCAGTTCGGGCCACAAGTTCGCATACCATTGCCACCACGTACAGCACCGTAGGTTCGTGAGTCGTCAATAAACGTCTCCCCTCTCGTAGGCTGGCTGCGAGAGGGGAGACCATCAATGAACACTATTCTTTCTATTGATGAACGTTACGGACGGACTACTTCACCACTAAAGGGATCAATGTACGTGCCAAAGAATGCCGGGCTGGTCAGTTCCGCGTAGTTCGTCCAGCGCCCGATGTGCACACCCTGGGCCCGGAAACCGATGGTAACGGTCTGACCCGGCGCACCTGGGGTTGTTGCAATGTACACATCGTTCGAGTTCGCTGTAGGGATGGCATGGTTAAACTTTTCAGGAGAGATTTCTAGTGGCTGCTCAGTGTTCACTCGCTCTGAGCGATACCTCGTGGTGCTTGCCATCTGACTTCTAACACATTGCTAACACTGCGCTGATAGCGATCTAACATCGATTTTTTATCTACAAAGGCGTAAACTCTTTGCATCATCACCGTGTCGTCGGTCTGACAGGTTTGTCAGTGCTGATGCTCGTTGACGATCAAGGAGGTGACGCACAATGACGATGGATGTGGGTCTGCTCATCCTGCAAGTAGTCATCGGGCTGCTCATGATGGGGCATGGTGCGCAAAAGCTGTTTGGCTGGTTTGGTGGTCAAGGCTTGCGAGCAACGACTGACTGGCTAGCCGGAATGGGTTTGCGCGCACCGCGCTTCTGGGCACTGATGGCCGGTCTTGCCGAGTTTGGTGGTGGCTTGCTTTTTGCACTCGGATTGTTCCACCCGCTTGGCCCACTGGCAATCATTGCGGTGATGATCGCAGCGATTGCGCTCGTGCACTGGTCGCACGGTCTGTGGATCAGCAACGGTGGTAGCGAGTACAGCCTTGTCTTGCTGGTATTGGCCGCAGTGATGGGCTTGTGGGAACCAGGTGCGTACACGCTTGACCGGTTCTTCGGAATTGCTCTTCCGCAGCCGCAGACCTTCTGGATCGGTCTGACCCTGATCCTGATCGGTGTGGCCTTTGCCCTGCTGAGTCGCCAACATCGTTCGCTAGCGTCACCGGCAGGTAATGCGGGTCAGGTCGCCAATTCATAAGGCGAAAGGGGTAGCAGTGATTGGCGCTACCCCTCATCCTGAATGAAAAGGAGGTAGCCTGTGCACGTTCGACCGTTGAATGATCGTGTAGTAGTGAAACCAAAGCCGCGTGAAGAGAAGACGAAAGGCGGTATCTTCCTGCCCGATACCGCGAGCAAAGAGCGCCCAATGGAGGGCGAAGTCATTGCGGTCGGGCCAGGTCGGCGAACTGATGATGGGAAACTGATCCCTATGAGTGTCGAGGTCGGTCAGCACGTATTGTATGCCAAGTACGCCGGTACTGAATTCAAGATTGACGATGAAGAATACCTGATCTTACAAGAGAAGGATATTCTAGGGATCATCGTAGAGGGGTGACAGTATGGCGAAACAACTGATCTTCGATCAGCAAGCTCGCACAGCGCTGAAGCAAGGTATTGATACACTGGCCCTGGCGGTCAAGACAACGCTTGGCCCGCGTGGTCGGAACGTTGCTCTCGATAAAAAGTGGGGAGCACCAACGGTTACTCACGACGGTGTCAGCGTAGCAAAAGAGATTGAGCTAAAGGATCCCTTTGCCAACCTTGGCGTGCAGTTGCTCAAACAGGCTGCGGTCAAGACGAATGATGTAGCGGGTGACGGTACGACCACAGCGACCGTTCTTGCCCAGGCTATTATCAACGAAGGTTTGAAGCTGGTCGCCGCCGGTGCTAATCCGATGCTGCTCAAGCGCGGCCTTGACAAAGGTGGTCAGGCACTGGTTGCCCGGATCAAAGAGCAGGCCATTACCCTCAAGACGCGCGATGAAATTCGCAATGTCGCGACCATCTCGGCCCAAGATGCTGAAGTCGGTGAACTCCTGGCAACGGTCATGGACAAGATCGGTCGTGATGGTGTCGTGACGGTTGAAGAGGGTAAGAGCACCCACCTCGAGCACGAGCTGGTCGAGGGTATGCAATTCGACCGCGGCTATATCTCGCCTTACTTCATCACCGATTCGGCCCGCATGGAAGCGGTGCTCGATGAGCCATATATTCTGATTACCGACAAGAAGATTAGCTCAGTCAAGGACTTACTCCCGATCCTCGAAGCAGTTCTGAGCAGTGGCAAGAAGGATCTGCTGGTTATTGCCGAGGATGTAGATGGTGAAGCACTCGCTACCCTGGTCGTCAATAAGCTGCGCGGCACGCTCAATGCCCTGGCGGTGAAGGCGCCTGGTTTCGGTGATCGCCGCAAAGCGATGCTCCAGGACATTGCTATCTTGACCGGTGGTACTGTCATCTCGGAGGAGATCGGTCGCAAGCTCGAAAGTGCCACACTGCAAGACCTTGGCCGTGCTCGCCGCGTGAAAGCCGATAAAGACAATACCGTTATTGTTGAGGGTTATGGCGATAAGCAGGCCATTCAGGCCCGGATCGCTCAGCTCAAGCAGCAAATCGAGACCACGACCTCTGACTATGATCGCGAGAAGCTGCAAGAGCGAGTCGCGAAGCTGTCAGGTGGTGTGGCGGTTATCAAGGTTGGCGCGCCGACCGAGCCGGCAATGAAAGAGCGCAAAGCGCGGGTTGAAGATGCGCTCAACGCGACACGTGCCGCTGTCGAAGAGGGTATCGTTCCCGGTGGCGGTGTAGCGCTGCTCAACGCAATCCCGGCACTTGATAATGTAACGACGCAGTTTGAAGAGGAGCGGATGGCGCTCAACGTGTTGCGTCGCGCTCTCGAAGAGCCGCTGCGCCAGCTCGCAACCAACGCCGGTGAAGATGGATCGGTGGTGGTTGAGAATGTGCGCAATGAGCAGCGGAAGCACAATAACAACCACTACGGCTACGATGTTATGACCGGTACCTATGTTGATCTGATGGAAGCCGGTATCATCGACCCGGCCAAGGTGGTGCGCTCTGCGCTCGAAAATGCGATTAGCGTTGCCGGTATGGTGCTCACTACCGAAGCCCTGATCGTCGATGCCCCTGAACCAAAGAAGAAGAATGGTACGCCACCGATGCCGGAGGATGACTTCTAATCCGGCCAAGTAGGCCGTAGTGACGAGGTGCATAATGGGGTTTCCCGTTATGCACCTCTTTTTAGCTTAGAGCACGGTCAAGAACCTGGGTATGGCATCGCCAGAATTGTTTGAGGAACGGTGGCCCCTCACCTTCCCCCCAACCCCCTTCCTCTCCCACGCTGCGGGAGAGGAAGGGGGAGGGTGGCCCCCTCACCTTCCTCCTGGCCCACTTCCGCTCCTACACGGGGAAAGGAAGGGGTGAGGGCAGCCCTCACCTTCCCCCCAACCCCCTTCCGCTCCTCCACGGGGAGAGGCAGGGGGGAGATGAGCAGAGCAGCAGCGATCCTGCGCCTGCGTCACACCAGATCACCCCTCTCCCGCAGCGCGGGAGAGGGGCCGGGGGTGAGGGCAGCCCTCACCTTCCCCCCCAGCCCCTGCCGCTCCTCCACGGGGAGATGCAGGGGGTGAGATGAGCAGAGCAGCAGCGATCCTGCGCCTGCGTCACACCAGATCACCCCTCTCCCGCAGCGCGGGAGAGGGGCCGGGGGTGAGGGCAGCCCTCACCTTCCCCCCTAGCCCCTGCCGCTCCTCCACGGGGAGAGGCAGGGGGGAGATGAGCAGAGCAGCAGCGATCCTGCGCCTGCGTCACACCAGATCACCCCTCTCCCGCAGCGCGGGAGAGGGGCCGGGGGTGAGGGCAGCCCTCACCTTCCCCCCCAGCCCCTTCCGCTCCTCCACGGGGAGAGGCAGGGGGGGGAGATGAGCAGAGCAGCAGCGATCCTGCGCCTGCGTCTTTCAACGATGCCGCGTTCATACACCAGATCACCCCTCTCCCGCAGCGCGGGAGAGGGGCCGGGGGTGAGGGCAGCCCTCACCTTCCCCCCAACCCCCTTCCGCTCCTCCACGGGGAGAGGAAGGGGGGACGTGGGGGGCTGGTGCGAAAGCATGGTGGCCCGCGCACGCAATGGTCGGATATGCACGGTACGAGCCTCATGCAACATCCGGGTTTTTGACCAGGCTTTTAGAGCGTAGAAGAAAATCGGTTGAAGCATAGCGGCGGGGCGCAGCAGTGCCGCGCCCGTACATTCGGGAAGCTTCGGTCAGGGCGCAGCGGTGGGGTGCAGTAGCGCTGCGCCCGTACATCTACTGACGAGGTTCAGCCGTTGAATCAAAGTTCAGGAAGGTGAATCTACACGCGCGTAATATACTCGCCTGTGCGAGTATCGATCTTCAGCACATCACCTTCGTTAATAAAGGCCGGTACCTCGATCACCGCACCGGTTTCTAGCGTGGCCGGTTTGGTAACGTTCGTCGCTGTATCCCCACGTACTGCAACCGTTGTCTCCACTACCTTCAGGTTTACGAAGATCGGTAATTCGACACCGATGATGACATCCTTCTCGGCATCGTAGACTAGATCGACCGTCTCGTTTTCCTTCATAAATCGCACTGCATCGCCGACCAATTCAGCCGACACCGGAATCTGGTCGAAGGTGTCATTGTCCATAAAGATGAAGCTGTCACCTTCCCGGTAGAGATATTGCATCGGGCGGCGCTCGATGCGCACGATGTCAATTTCTGCACCGGCACGTACTCGATCTTCAATCACCTTACCGGTGGTCAGGCTCTTGAGCTTCATCCGCACAAAGGCCCGCCAGTTTCCTGGGGCAACGTGCTGGAATTCAATAACCTGGTACAGATCATTGTTGTAGCGAATAACAATACCATTACGCAGATCAGACGTTGTTCCTGCAGCCATTTCAATATGCTCCTTGTTGTTCGTTGATTCTGGTTATTACCGAATGAATATACACCAGATTGCCAGTGCTCGCTGGCGAACGCTATCACTATAGGCGGATTCGGCATTCTGCGCAAGTTGGCGGTTTGGTAGGTTTTCGCGCTGGTGTAGTCTGGATGCTCACGTATAGAGTACGTGATCGAAGCCGGCGATTCCAGCAGGCAGGTGCAGGTTAGCGGCTTGTGCTTCTGTGGCATCGACCCCTGTCCTTACCCCACCTTTTGACTGATCAAGTAATTACCCACTTCGCGTACAATACGTTACGGGGATCAGTCACTCAACTTACAGGAGTATTGCTCGATGAAGATCGTTCTTCCAGGTCTACTACGCGACGAACTGATGCCACGCATTATGGCAGTTGCGCCAGAGGCAACAATCGTCTGGTTCGATCAGAATGGAGAGCCGGAAGCTCCCATTACTGATGCCGAAGTTCTTTTGCGCTGGTTTTTCTCCACCGAGCAACTGGCGCGGTTAGTGCGTCAGATGCCGATGCTGCGTTGGCTTCATATTCCACGGGCGGGGGTTGATGGATCGCTTATCCCTGAAGTTATCGAGCGTGACATCATTGTTACCAATTCAGCCGGTGTTCATGCTATTCCGATCAGCGAATTTGTGATGTTCTTCGCCCTCAGCCATTTCAAGCAGGCTCGGTATCTGCATCAGTTGCAGGTCGCCCACCAATGGCGCGAGGCAAACTTGCAATTGCAGGAACTTGCCGGTACCACGATGTTGATCATTGGTTTAGGTCACATTGGACAGGCGATTGCCGAGCGTGCCAGTGCCTTTGGAATGCGCGTGTGGGGATCACGGCGAACTCCACGTCCGGTTGCCGGCGTTGAACGGGTGGTTGGTGAGGGTGAATGGCGTTCACTCCTCCCGGCAGCCGATTTTGTGGTCATTGCAGCACCGCTTACCCCAGCTACCCGCGGGATGTTTGGTAGAGCAGAACTGGCGTTGATGAAGCCTGATGCCTATCTGATCAACATTGCTCGTGGTGAAATTGTTGACGAGGTCGCCTTAATTGAAGCATTACGTACCCGACGCATCGCCGGCGCCGGGCTTGACGTATTTGCCCAGGAACCGTTACCGCCAGATAGTCCATTCTGGACGCTGCCAAATGTCTTTGTAACGCCCCATATCTCGTGGAGTTCACCGCATATTCGTACTCGCACACTCGATCTGTTCGCTGCCAATCTGCGCGCCTTCATCCATCAACAGCCGCTCCAGAATGTTGTTGATAAGCAGGCCGGTTATTAAATTCGCATCCCAGCTCTCTCCCGATCGTGCCCGTAGGGTCTGAGTTGTGGATGTCAATCCAAAAGAGAATACACTTGTGTTATCCTTGTTCTAAGTCGTTTTTTCCTTCCTTCGTATCGTCATAGTTCGCGTACCATACACAAAGGAGCAACCAATTTATGACCGCAACGACCGACCGTCTCGAAAGTCTCTTTGCCAGCCGTGTGCGAGAAGTCGTACCGCCTCTATTTGGGGCTGCCGGTGAGCCGGTACGCCCCCTGATCAGTTTGGCGTATGGCCTGGCCGATCCTGACCTCTTCCCACGGGCCGAATTGATGGCTGCTGCTGCGGAAGTTTTAGCCTACGAAGCTGCCGATTCATTGAACTATGCGCTGTCGTACCCTGGCCTTACGGATCAAATTGTTGAGCGTCTCCGGGCTGAGGGTGTTGCGGCGCAGCCTGAACACGTGCTGGTGGGGTATGGTTCTGGTCAGATTCTGGCCCTCTTACCTGAAATTTTTGTCGAGCCGGGGGATACTGTCATTATCGAAGCGCCTAGCTTTCTCGGTGCTGTGCGACGTTTTGTGCAATCGGGAGCACGTCTGATCAGCATTCCGGTTGATGATCAGGGAATGGATGTTGCGTTACTGTCAGACACCCTACGCAAACTGGCGGCTGGTGGTCGGCGTCCGAAGTTCATTTACACAATTCCTACTTTTCATAACCCGACAGGGGTAACCTTAAGCCTGGAGCGACGCAGACAACTGGTTGCCCTGGCTGCTGAATACGGTGTGCCGGTGGTTGAAGACGATGCCTACATCGATCTGCGGTTTGCCGGCGAGCCATTGCCATCGCTGGCTGCGCTCGATCAGGAAGGTTGGGTCATTCGGGTAGGCACCTACTCGAAGATTCTCGCTCCTGGGTTGCGGATTGGGTGGGTTCATGCTCGACGTGAGATTATTGATCGTCTGTTGATGGTAAAAGCTGAAGGTACCACTGGCCCCTTCATCACCCGCGTCGTAGCGCGCTTTTGCGAGAATGGCCGACTCGAACGGCATATTGCTATGCTTCGTCAGCACTATGCTGCCAAATGTGCAGCAATGGCGGCTGCGATACGTCAACATTTTCCGGCTGAGGCTAGCTTTGTCATGCCTGCTGGTGGTTTTTTCATCTGGGTCAAACTACCGCAAGGCGTGAGTGCTCGTGCGCTCCTGGAAGCCGCCCGTGCCCGGGGAGCTGAGTTTCTGGCCGGTACGGCCTGTTTTGTTGATCGTGCTCAGGGCGAGCATGCGATGCGTCTTGCCTTCAGTTTTCAGAGCATTAGTCGCATTGAAGAGGCAATTGCGATTATTGGGGCGGCTTTTGCCGATCTTTAGAGTGTGTCAAGTTCCTCTTGCCTGAACGATATTGGGGCACACAGTGGTGTGCCCCGGTGATCTCCACGAAGAGAAAGCAATGCCCCCAGCCTGCAAAGAGAGGCTGGAGGCAACCGACCAGTGTTTACTGCACGTACAAGCTGGCAGGAAAAAACCCTGCGACCCTACCTCTAGACAAAGTTATTCGTTGCTCTGGTGGGTTTCGAGGTACTGCAAAGCATCGGCAACAGTCTGAATCTTCTCAGCCTCTTCGTCCGGTATCTCAACACCGAACTCTTCTTCGATGGACATGATAAGCTCTACCAGATCGAGTGAGTCAGCATTTAAGTCTTTGGTGAATGATGCAGTAGGAACAACTTGATCTGGTTCTACACCAAGCTGTTCGACGATAATCTTGCGCAGGCGCTCTTCCATCTCAGGCGAAGCCATACGAATGACATTCCTTCCTTTCAAAAACGGCTATTCCTCATCATTACGGTCGGCTAGATAGCGGGTAACTACCGTGCCGAGCACGCCATTAACAAACCGACTTGAATTATCACTGCCAAACTGTTTAGCCAGTTCAACAGCCTCATTAATCACGGCCTTGATCGGCGTCCGCTCTACATCATCGATCAGCAACTCGAAGAGAGCGATGCGCAGCACCGCTTTATCGACCCCCGGCATCTGTGCAACCGGCCAGTTTGGTGCTGCCTCTTCGATAATCCGATCAAGGTAGGAACGATGTTCCCAGGCGCCGAACACCAGGCGTCGTAAGAAATCGGCACTCTCTTGCGACATTGGTTCATCGGCGAGCCGACGCTCGAGCACCTGATCAATCGCATGATCGGTTTCATCAACTTCAAAGAGGATCTGCAACGCTGCGATCCGCACTCGATGCCGTTGACTTGCCAATCTTGCCCTCCCCATACGCATCCCGTTGCCGACTTACGCCGGGTTGAGTGTCTCTTTCCACTGACGCAGCAGCTCAGCGACGTAGCCAGTGTGAATTCGACCGGCGCGGAACTCCGGATCATCGATCAGGGCCAATTGAAACGGGATGGTTGTTTTAATACCGGTAATGACACATTCATGGAGCGCCCGCCGCATTCGGTTAAGCGCTTCTTCGCGTGTATCACCTACCGTAATAATTTTTGCCAGTAACGAGTCGTAGTTGCCGGGTGGCTTGTAACCGGGGTAGAGGTGAGAGTCAACCCGAACACCTGGCCCACCGGGTGGCAGGTAAAATTCGACTTCACCACTTGCCGGCAAAAAGTCACGCTCTGGATCTTCGGCATTGATCCGGCACTCAATTGCATGCCGCGTTATTTTAATGTCTTCCTGGCGGAGCGTCAAGCGTTCGCCACTGGCAATAAGCAATTGCCAGCGCACCAGATCAACACCGGTAACCTGCTCGGTAACCGGATGCTCGACCTGAATGCGCGTATTCATCTCGATAAAGTAATAGTTTCCATCCTCGTCAAGCAGAAACTCTAGCGTACCGGCATTGACGTAGCCGATAGCAGTAATTCCGCGCACAGCATCGGCTCCCATGCGGGCACGCAGTTCAGGGGTGACTGCCGGTGAGGGGGCTTCTTCGACAATCTTTTGATGACGACGCTGCGCCGAACAGTCACGTTCGCCGAGGTGGATTGCGTTTCCGTACTGATCGGCCAGCACCTGAATCTCAACGTGTCGTACACGGGTAAGGTATTTTTCCAGCAAAAGCGCACCGTTACCAAAAGCTGCTTCTGCCTCGGCGCGAGCTGTGGAGAAAGCGCGTTGCAAATCGGCTTCATCGTAAGCAACTCGCATACCACGCCCACCACCACCACCGGAGGGTTTCAATAAGACCGGATAGCCGATCTGACGGGCAATATCGATTGCCTCTTCCAAAGATCGTACCTCGCCATCAGAACCGGGTACAGTTGGTACACCGGCTTTGCGCATCGTTTCGCGCCCAATAGCCTTATCGCCCATCAGACGGATCGGTTCCGGTGGGGGGCCAATGAAGGTCAACTTACAATCGGCACACATCTCGGCAAAGTACGGATTTTCGGAAAGGAATCCATAACCGGGATGAATAGCATCGCAGCCCGAGACAAGTGCAGCACTGATCAACGCCGGCGCATTCAGGTACGATTTGGCGGGTGGGGGTGGCCCGATACACACCGCTTCATCGGCCAGGCGTACCGCCAACGAGTCACGGTCGGCAGTGCTATAGGCGGCTACCGTCCGAATACCCAATTCCTGACAGGCCCGAATAATGCGTACAGCAATTTCGCCACGGTTTGCTACTAATACTTTGCGAATCATCAGGACATCACCATTCCACCGTCGATAGTCAGCGTTTGTCCACTGATATATGCGCCAGCATCAGAGGCCAGGAAACAAACCAGCCCTGCAACCTCGGCCGGCTGGCCGAACCGACCGAGCGGGATCGTTGCCAGAATTGCTTTGCGGGTCTCTTCGTTGAGGGCGTCGGTCATTTCAGTCTCGATAAAGCCCGGAGCCACTGCATTAACCGTGATGCCACGGCTAGCCATCTCACGGGCAGTTGATTTGGTAAAACCGAGAATCCCGGCTTTGGCCGCAGCATAATTGGCCTGTCCAGCATTTCCGGTTAACCCAACGACCGACGTAATGTTGATGATTCGACCAAACCGTTGTTTGGTCATTGGCCGCAGCACTGCACGGGTACAGAGAAAGACACCGCGCAGATTAGTGGCGATGACCTCATCGAAATCGCTCTCCTTCATACGAAGGAGCAGAGTGTCGCGGGTGATACCGGCATTGTTAACGAGAATGTCGATGCGACCAAACCGCTCCAGGGTAGTTTTGACCAGATGTTCAACATCCTCGGGTTGGCTGACATCACCTTGGATGGCGATTGCGGTACCACCTGCGGCGGTAATGGTGGCCACGGTTGCTTCGGCTGCGGCTGCGTTTCCACGGTAATTGACGACAACGGCTGCACCACTTCCCGCCAACCGCTCAGCGATAGCCCGACCGATACCACGGCTGCCGCCGGTCACAATGGCTACACGCCCGCTCAAATCAAGCAGCATGACGTATTACCCCTCTGCTATCGCAAACAACGTCTTTCCATCGATAATCAGGACATTCCGTTTTCCACTTGCCGCCTTGATCGTATCAGGAGTGAATTCGGTTGACGTAATCACCAATCCTTTCGGAATACCAGATCGCTTCATATCCTGCAAAAGACTTTCGAGCGTGCCAGGACGAACCTTGTCGGCAACCGATAAGCGCAACAGGTAGGTCACCCCTTCGTAGCTCAATTCAAGGTCGAGATGTTTATCTTTATCGATAAAGCGATAATCCTTGAACTCAAACCCCTTCTTGCGGAAGAGGTTCAGAACGTAAGAACCAAATTGGGGCAGTGAGAGGCCTTGTAAATCTTCAAGTGTGCGGACTACGCCAGGACGTTCAAGGCGGCCACCGCGTTCGGCAATCTCGCGTTGCAACTGCCGGTTGCGCTCTTCAGCGCGACCTGACATCACGGTACCGAAGGCAGGAAAAGGGATCAATGCGAAGGCAGAGAAGATAAAGTAGATGGTTATCAAATCCATCAACGTTGCCGGTGCTGGCTGTTGCTCTGCATCGAGTTGGATCACCGGCATCGGAGCAATACCGGCTTCTCCGACCAGACCATACCCGATCATAATGGCCAGGCCGAAGAGGAAGGTTATCAACCCAAGGGCCAGACCGTTAGCCAGGTACTCGCCACGAACCTTTCGTCCCAGATAGATACCGGCCATCACCGGAACAACACCGGCCAGAATTTGCAAAATGTTGTTAGCCAAAAACAGCGAACACCAGGCAATAGCGGTGATCAGACTGACTAACAGGACTTGTACCCATTCAATCGCACGGATTGAACGGGCAATACGCTGGAAAAAAGACATCTTAACAACGGGTTCTGACACCGGCTGAGGTGTCGTTTCAATGTTCATACCACCGAATCCTCTGTTGATTCAGGCGATGGGTGACCATTCCGATCACCATCGCGCTCAAGAAGCTCATCGACTGCTTCACGCAATTTGCCAAGATCGGAAAAGGATCGATAGACTGAAGCAAAGCGAATGTAGGCGACCTCATCAAGATTGCGCAGATGTTGCATCACCGCATCACCGATCACCTGTGAACTAATCTCTTGTTCTTCAGTTGACATAATCATTGTTTCGACATCGTTAACCAATTGCTCGATAGCGGCTGCCGAAACTGGGCGGCGGTAGCAGGCTGTGCGTACACCACGCGCAATCTTTTCACGGTCATACGGTTCGCGAGTGCCATCCTTTTTTACCACCATTAAGCTGACCGACTCGATACGCTCGTAGGTCGTAAAGCGACGACCACAGGCCCGACATCGGCGACGGCGGCGAATAACGTCGCCGTCATACAGCTTACGAGTGTCTATCACATCAGTTTCAGCGAAATGGCAAATCGGGCACCGCATAGGTTAGCCTACTGCTTGTTCTCTGTCTAGCAAGCATTATAGCATAGGCTTACCCTGCTCTGATCTGCACCTCGCGGTTAAAACTCCGCTTGAGCAATCCACTACGGCGCGAAGCCTCCCAGATTTCCACGTGTGCATCACCGTGAGCGATAACGTCGATAATGATCTCTTCGCCGATTTGCACACGCACATCGTGCACGATCTGACTCTTGCTCCGTTCGAGATACTCGGCAAGGCGGAGCATTGCGCTCAGACGGGCAATTCGGGTCTCATCATCGGCGGCGAGAATCATACGGTATGGGGTTAAGTCCTCCCATCCTTTCCGATGGTTCCGTACCAGACTGGCGATGATCACAATTTCGCGATGACTAAAGCCGAGCAGCGTCGCATTGTGGATCAAATACTCACCGTGTTTGTGGTGGTCGTAGTACCCGACACTGATCCCAATGTCGTGCAAGATTGCGGCATAACCGAGCAGTTCACGTTCCCATGCGCCGTAACCGTGTAATGGCGCCAGTTGATCAAAAAGCGATAAGCTGAGCTTTGCCACCCGTGCGCAATGTGCTGGCTCGTAGTGTGTCAGGCGAGCCAGGTTGAGGACGCTGAATTGACGTGGTTCGGGGAGTAACGGTTGCGGTTGATCGGCGAGAAAGTGCTGGTAGAAGATACCTTCGCGTACTCCCTGACCACTGACTAGCAGATACGGAAAGTTGCCCCGATCCATTAGGGTGGCAATAATCACAGCACCGGCCAGGGTCACATCGACCCGTTCCTCTTTCATACCCGGTATCTGCAACCGTTCGCGTCGATTACGGCGAGCAAGTTCTTCGATGATGCGATCTACAGATTCGCGACTCAGTACATAACCGTGCACACGCTCAAGCGGATAACCACGCTGTTTTTGGTCAATACGGGCTAGCTGACGCACCGTTCCACCCATCCCACCGAGGCGACCATTACCAAAATCGGGAAGCCAGTCAAGTGGGGCAAAGGCTTCGCGGGCTGCAGCGCGCAGGCGGCGCAGATCAGCACGACTGATGGGATCGCTCTGCACAAACTGCTCGGTAAAGCGAACGATCCCGGCCTGAACGGAGAACGTGCGCGTCAGAGCACGATCGGTCACTGCCATTACTTGGGTCGAACCGCCGCCAGTATCGAATAATGCGCCGTGATGCAAAGGAAGGGCATTGATAGCACCAAGATAGCCAAAATAGGCCTCCTCCTCTGCCGATATGATGCGTAAATCAAGTGGAGTCGACTCACGGAGGGCGGCCCAGAAATCGGCCTGATTAGCAGCTTCACGAATGGCGCTGGTACCAACTGCGATCACCTGATCAACGCCGGTCGAGACACAAAGCGAGTAGAACATGCGTAATGCTTCCACTGCCCGTCTGATTGGCGCTGGTTGCAATATACGTGCAGGGCCGATCCCTTCAGCCAGGCGAACAGTTTCGCTTACTTCATCGGTTAGTCGAAAGCAGTGTCCCGGCTCGTAAGCCATCACGATGAGGCGAGTCGTGTTGGAACCGAGATCGATCACGCCCAGTTTTTTCATAATGCTGTCCTGTCAGCAGGCATCGTTGCCGGAAGAGACGACAATTATACAGTTATGTTGGTAATAGTATACACGAAACGATTCTGTGCGGATCGTACCAAAACGACTCTCAATCTGCTGTCCATCATTTTTCAAATTCCGCGTAACTTTTTGGCCGCTCAAACGGTTTCTTTATCGAGCACCGTTTTGAGCACCAGGAAAACACGATGAATGGGAAACACTACCACCCGCTGCCCGTTGCGCTGCCACCCTCGCCCCTGCATCCTGCCCAGCGCTGTGCTACAATACCGGCAGACCCACCTACCACAGCAAGGAGGAACTGCGATGACCCATCCTACTGCCACCGCACCTGCACCGCTCCCCGAAGAAGATCCCTTCCGCTACGGCTGGCGCTACGTCCGTCGGCCCACCCCCGACGACCCCGACCACCTCGAACCGGTGCCGCTCACCCTCGAGGACGTGTTGCACCCCGAAGTGGGAGACTTCATCGTGCACAGTGACCGCCACGAAACCGACCGGATGTACCTCACCGCGGTGTTGCGCGCCCGGCTCGAAGCGCACGGGCGGGCTATCGTGCTGAGTGATGTGCGGGTGGCGTGGGACGTGCCTGACCTGCGTCCGCACGGACCGGACGTGATGGTCATTCCAGGACTGCGCGAGCGGCGCGACTGGAGCACGTTTGACGTGGCGGAGGAGGGGGTGCGACCGGCGTTGATGATTGAAATCACCTCGCCGGAGACGCGGGAGAACGACGTGGTGTGGAAGGTGGCGCACTATGCACGGGCGGGGGTGGCGCAGTATGTGATTGTGGACAACATTGGACGGCGGGGGGAGCGGCAGCTCCGGTTGCTCGACTATCGGCTGGTGGGCGATACCTACCGGCTGCAACCGCCGGACGAGCGGGGGTGGGTGTATCTGGAACTGGCTGAGCTGTGGGTAGGAGTGGAAGGCGACCATGTAGTGTGTTACACCGACGACGGCACGGCGTTTGGCGACTACGCGACGGTGGTACAGCAGGCGGCGGAAGAAGCGGCAGCGCGGGCAGCCGCCGAAGCGCGAGCGCGACAGGAAGCAGCCGCACGGGCCGAGGCGGAGGAACAGGCCCGACGGGAAGCGGCAGCGCGGGCGGAGGCGGAAGCACAGGCCCAG
>NZ_JPIM01000087.1 GCF_000735195.1 Chloroflexus sp. MS-G | reverse complement strand
ACGATTGCCTCCAAGGTCGAAAAAATGGGCGGATTATATAAGAAACCGTTTGATAGGCCGCAAAGTTACACTGTTTTTTGGTTGGATTCCGTGGAATACGCGATGATGTTGGGCATTTGGCGATCCCGAAGTAACGGAGCTGAAAATCTTTGAGCGACGAGATACTATGAAACTGTGATCAGAAGCCTGGACAAACAGCCCAGTAATCTCGGAAAACCTTGGAACTAGTGATGGGAGGAGCCTAATTCGTCGCCTACGGTTAGCTCTCTACGTCTAGCTTGTGGTACAATGCGAGAGCTATACCATATGCCCTCGGTGAGGATGACCAATGCAGATCACGCTGAATATTGAGCAAATCCGGGCCGACACTCCTCTGCCACCACTCTTTCGTGTTCGCCAATGCTGGCAAACCACACCCGTGGCTGATGTGGCGGCTACGGTGTGGGCTGAACTTGACCGGCTAGGGTTGGCGGCACATATCCGGCCAGGTATGCAGATTGCAGTGACGGCCGGTAGCCGTGGGATTACTAATATTGTGCAGATTACGGCAGCAGCAGTTGGCTGGCTGCGCAATCATGGGGCACTACCCTTTATCGTACCAGCAATGGGTAGTCACGGTGGCGCAACAGCAGAAGGACAGGTCGCGTTACTTGCCTCACTTGGGATCACTGAACAAACGGTTGGCTGTCCGATCCGTGCCACAATGGACGTGGTTGAATTGGGTCGAATTGCCGATGGTACGCCCGTCTATATGGATCGGTTTGCTGCTGAAGCCGATGGCGTGCTGGTGATTAATCGGATTAAGACCCATACATCCTTTAAGGCGCCAATAGAGAGTGGTTTAGCAAAGATGTGTGCAGTTGGTCTAGGCAAGCGACATGGCGCCGAAATTGTCCATCGCACTGCGGTGTACGGTCTGAAAGAGCAGATTGTGCCAATGGCGCGTATGATCGTTGAGCGAGGGCGTGTGCTGGCCGGGCTGGCAATTCTCGAAGATGCACGTGATCAGACTGCTGCTATCGTTGCTCTTCCCCCTAACGACATTGGTGGCGCTGGTGAGGCAGAGCTATTGCTCCGGAGCAAAGAGATGATGGCCCGGCTGCCTTTTGACCGCCTTGATGTGCTGGTTGTTGATCGGATCGGTAAGAATATCAGTGGCACCGGTATGGATACGAATGTGATCGGGCGGTTGCCTATCCCTGGTGAACCGCCACCCGACCGACCGGTGATCAATGTGATTGTGGTGCTTGATTTGACCCCCGAAACACACGGTAACGCAAACGGTATCGGGCTGGCTGACATTACGACTGCCCGCCTAGCCGCTAAGATCGATTTTCATGCGACATATGTGAATGTTTTAACTGCTGGTTTGGTCGGTTTGTGTAAGGGTAGCTTGCCGATTACCCTGCCGACCGAACGTGATGCCGTGGCGATGGCGGTCAAGACGTGTGGACAACCTGATCCTGCGGCGGTGCGGTTGGTGCGTATTCCCGATACGCTTCATCTGGAAGAGTTGTTGGTGAGTGAAGCTCTCTTGTCAGAGGTCGCGGCCAATCCCGATCTTGAGTTGATTGGTCCCGCCGAGTGGATTCTCGATAGCGAAAGATAATTTTGTGATGTCTCATCATCTCTTGCATTATTGGGATGCAG
The DNA here is from genome assembly GCF_000735195.1 of Chloroflexus sp. MS-G. Lineage (GTDB taxonomy): Bacteria > Chloroflexota > Chloroflexia > Chloroflexales > Chloroflexaceae > Chloroflexus. The sequence continues at coordinate 16,914 of NZ_JPIM01000087.1, read as the reverse complement.
TTGCAATCGACACGTGGGAACGGGCTGCACCATTACCTACCGATGATAGGTATGCCCGAATTGCACTGTTCAGTCCATCGCTCCAAACTCCCCCTGCTCTGGAAATTATTCCGAGTTGGGCTGCTGATACGCCGCCAGCAAGCTGGATTGAGTTGCAATTACGGGTACAACAGAATGGCATCTGGAGCGGTTGGTTTCGTATTGCAGCATGGGATAGCGATGGAACGCGGCGAAGCAGTTTTCCGTCGCAGACGAATGAGTTTGGTTCGGTTGCTACTGATACCCTTCTCCTGAAGACACCAGCTCAGGCTGTGCAGGTGCGTGTGTTACTCTGTGGCTTGCCTGGGGCTGATATGCCTGAGCTTGCTGCACTCGCTCTCTGCGTCACAACGACGGCAAAACCAGCAGGTTTTGCCTCTCCACCAGAACTCTCGGCGATCGGGTTACCGCTCTTGCTCTGTCAGTATGACTATGCCGGTGGTGAGGGGTGGTGCAGTCCAACCGCAGTTCATATGGTGCTGGCATACTGGTATGCACAATTAGCCGATCCACGTTTGGCTCCTTTTGCGCAACGCGAGACGCTCCCTGAATTGACGGCTGCCGGTATCTTCGATTCGGGCTGGGACGGAACCGGTAACTGGTCGTTTAATACCGCTTTTGCTGCCCGCTTCGGCCTGCGTGCTTATGTGACACGGCTTGACACCTTAGAGCAGATCAGTCGGTGGACGGCTGCTGGCGTGCCGGTAATTATCAGTTTGGCATGGGAAACTGGTCAGATCGAAGACGCTCCGCATCGTACCGCCGGGCATCTTACGATTGTGCGCGGTTTTACCGAGACGCATGCCTTGATCGCTGAGCCTGCCGGGCGTGACCGATTGCTGCGAGCATACCCTCACACGCAGTTAGCAGCCGCCTGGCAAGCCAGTTCAAACGGCACCGTTTACCTGATCTATCCGCCTGACTGGCCTCGTCCGCAACCCGGTCTCGCTGACGCATGGGTGTGAATTGGCTATGCGTATTCTTGTTCTGGCTCCGTATCCAGCATACCCGCCGCGCAGCGGAGGAGCACTGCGGATGTTTCATCTGTTACGTGCTCTGGCCAAACAACACACCGTTACGCTGCTGAGCTTCGCCCCCGACGAATCGGCTGCACAGGCGCTTGCTTCGTTGCAAAACCTGATGCACTTGCAGGTCGTCATCGGTCCGTCTCCACGTTCATTATTCCAACGTGCGTTGACCACCGTGTTTAGCCCGCAACCCGATATGGCATTGCGCAATGCGAGTATGGCGTATACTACGGCATTGCACAAGCTGCTGACCGATCAGCAATTTGATGTGGTGTTGGCCGAAAGTATCGAGATGGCGCCCTACCTCCTCCAGGTTCGTAAGGCAGGTCTATACACGATCCTCGATGAGTTCAATGCCGAATATCTCCTCCAACGCCGTGCGGCTCTTACCGATTTACGCCGTTTCCCGGCGCCGAAAGCGTTGATCGGTGGTATCTATTCACTTATTCAGTGGCTGAAACTAGCAGCCTTTGAACGGTATGTTCTTCAGGTTGTTGATCGGGTAATTGTTGTTTCAGCCGAAGATGAACTGGCGCTACGCCGACTGGCACCTCATGCGAAACTCCATATCGTACCAAACGGCGTAGACTGCATGTATTTTGCCCCTCCAACCCAAGCCCCTCCCCCGACCAATGATCTGGTCTTTGTCGGTACGCTCGACTATCGGCCAAATGTTGACGCTGTGCTGTGGTTTGTTGATGCAGTGTTCCCCCTAATCAAGCAAATGCATCCGGCATTGCGGCTACGACTGATCGGACGACGCCCGCACCCGAATGTGCTTGCTCTGCACGATGATCGGCATATTATAGTCACCGGCGAGGTTGCCGATACACGTCCGGCACTGACAGAAGCTGCGGTTGTTGTCATTCCGATGCGAATAGGTGGTGGCTCGCGGCTGAAATTGTTAGAAGCGTTAGCGATGGCTACACCCGTTGTCAGTACGTCTTTTGGCGCTGAAGGTGTTGCCGGTCTGCGCAACGGCGAACATTTGTTGCTGGCAGATACCCCGGCTACATTTGCCCAGGCTGTCTCGCGCCTGATAACCGATCGTGCATTTGCGCAACAATTAGGTCTGGCTGGGCGTACCTTTGTGTGTGCCAATTACGATTGGACACGCATTGCACCACGATTGGAAGCCGCGATCAGTCCAGCAGCTATACTTACGTCTTGACGGGAAAGGGGTGACCGGCGAGTTGCACTATATATGTTTTGTTGGCCCTGGCTTCTCTTGTACCAGCAAAGACGAATTCGTTCAGAAGCCTCTGGCATCGTGAGCATACTGTGGTACAACACACCTTCCCCAGATTTTACACGTCGCAAGAGCACCTAAACCTGTTTTGCTACGATGTTACCACTCTCATATGCGTTCACTCATTGACGGTTTCAGCTATCCATTGCGTGCGATACGGTTCATCGTCGGGCAACCGGTGCTCTGGCGCTACATTGTGATCCCGATTGTGCTGAATATCATAATCGGATTGATCCTCTACACGACATTGTTATGGGCCGGTTTTCAGGCAATTGAAGCCTTTCTTGTCGGTTGGCCGCTGTGGATTGCGTGGTTGATACGAGGGCTACTGGTTATTGCACTTTTTTTGGGGCTTGGGTATATACTGGTACGCTTCGGGGTTGTGCTCGGCTCACCCTTTTATAGTCGCCTGTCGGAATTGATCGAAGAACGTTTGCGCGGCGTTGTCAGAACTGCGTCACCGACAGCCCCGGCATCTGTCGTGCACGATGTGTTGCGCGCACTTCTGTTTGAGCTGAAGAAGTTGTTATTGGTGCTGTTAATCGGTACTCCAACCCTCCTGCTAAACTTGATTCCTGGTGTGGGAACACTCCTGGCAACCGGCGCCGGTATTGCTATCGGTGTGACCATTACTTGTCTCGACTTCTTTGATCCACCTCTTGAACGTCACCAACTTTCGTTTCGTAGCAAACTGAGTTTTATTCGCCGTCATTTGCCGGCTAGCGCTGGATTTGGTCTGATATGCCTCGGATTGGTAAGTATACCGTTCTTCAATCTGATTGCTGTACCGATTTGCATCACTGCCGGTACCCTCTTCTTCTGTGAACACGACAACCTATCTAGATAAGGAAACAATGCGGTAAATATTGCCATTATGGTCGTCGGAGACAAAGATCGTACCATCTGCCGCGATAGTGATTCCCGCTGGTCGTCCCCAAGCCCCACCACATTCCTGTTGCGGATGATCACGAAATCCGGTTAGAAACGGATCGGCACTGACCGGCATTCCATTGCTGACCTGAATGCGCTGTACCCGACAATCACGGTGCGTCTGGTCGGCATTCCAGGAGCCGTGGTACGCAATCAGGATATCACCATCGGCAAGACGCGCAATACCGAGAGGGGCGTAATGGGCTAGATCGGTGAAACGAGCCGGTGTCGCCAGGTCACACGTGTTGAAGGTAGCATCGAGCGGTACACGCTCGTCACGCACTTCTCTGGCATTGTTCGGAACAGGACCAACCACCGCCGTATAGCAGTATGGCCAGCCGTAATGTTTTCCAGCCTCAACCTCAATAATGACCTCTTCCGGTGGCAGGTCGTTCCCAAGACCATCACTGCCGTTATGAGTTGCCCAGAGTCTTCTATCGGGCAAGAAGATAAAATCAACGCTGTTCCGTAATCCCTCGGCCCAGACGGCCCGCCGACGGAGGTCGGGATCATTGACAAACGGGTTGTCGGCTGGAATATCCCCCTCTAATGTGTAGCGTAGAATAGCTGCCCGCCGTGGATCGCCTTCACTACAACCAACGGTAATATTACATTTTGAACCGACCGCAACGTAGAGCATGCCATCAGGCCCGATACGTGCCGTTCGGGTTGAATGACCACCATCGTTTGGCAACCCGTCAACAACCACGCTCGTTTCCGAACGGTCAAACACTCCATCAGCATTGCTGTCGTGCAATCGCCAGACAGTCGCATTGCCGGCAGCGTATAAATCTTGACCGTACCATTCCAGGCTATGAACACCGGTCAGATTCGCTACAACGACCGTTGTCTCATCCGATCTCCCGTCACCGTTCTTATCTGATAGACGTACAATACGATTGGCGCCACGCTCGGCAACATAGAGTTGACCGTCGGGGCCGATTGCCATCAGGCGAGGCCGGTTAAGACCGTGTGCGTAGAGACGCACAGCGTATCCTTCAGCAACCTGTAAGCGAGCGCTTACTTCGTCGTCGGACGGAATGAGCGCTCGGTGCTCGACAAAGGGCAAGAATAAACGATAAGCTGCCTGGGCCAGCCCCACCCCACCGACAATCAATACGACGAACACAATCAGTAATGTGTGCCGTTTCATTCTTGACCCGCACTTTTGCCAAGCGGTGTATTGTCCTCAGTGCAATACACCGCTTTCACCGGCCAGAAAAACTTACCGGTTGAGACGCGCTTTGATCTCTTCTGTCAGCAGCGGCAAAATCTCGTTTACATCACCAACAACACCGAGCGTCGCAATGCGGAAAATAGGTGCTTCCGGGTCTTTATTGATGGCCACAATGGTGCGGCTAGTTCGCATTCCGGCCAGATGCTGGATCGCGCCACTGACACCGGCAGCGATATAGAGTTTAGGACTGACCGTCTTTCCGGTCTGACCAACCTGGTGCTCATAGGGAACCCAGCCATCGTCAACAATCGCTCGTGAAGCACCGTAAGCACCACCCAAAGCCTCAGCCAATGGCGGAATCAGGCGGTAGTAGTTCTCTTTGTTGCCCAAGCCCCGGCCACCGGTCACGATAATTGCAGCGTCAGTCAGGTTGACTGCACCAGCCTTGGGCGCCACCGACAGTACTTCAGTACGTGGGGTAAGTTCGGCTACCGTTAGCTCGGTAATTGGTGCGCTACGGTCGGGTTGGGCTACTGCTTCCGGGAAGCTCTGCTTACGCACCAATGCCACGACCGTCGTCCCTGCGGCGAAGCGATAGGTATTGATAACATTCCCACCATGCGACGGTCGCGTAGCCTGAATAACACCATCAACCACTTGAATGTCGGTTGCATCGACCACCAGACCAGCACCAAGATCGGTTGCCAGCGCTGCGCCAAAATCGCGCATCTGGAAGCTGGTTCCGGCAAGAATCAGCGCCGGCTGAAACGCCTTGACTGCTGCAATTGCTGCTGCAACATAACCGTCGGTTGTGTATTGACGTAGTGCCGGTGCATCAATCGTATAGACCTGATCGGCGCCAAAATTACCAGCACGTGCCGCAATGGCTTTTGTCGGCCCAATTGCCAGTGCTGCCAGCGAACCACCTAAAGCATCTGCCAGTTGCCGCCCCTTGCCGAGCAACTCGCGCGAAATGGCGGCCAGATCATCGCCAACTGCTTCTAAAACAACCAGTACGCCATTCATGATCTGCTCCTTTCCGCGCTTAAATCACTTGATACTCCAACAGCTTATCGACCAGCTTGCGAACCTTGGTAGCCGCGTCCGGCCCATCGATGATCTCGCCCTTGGGACGAGGTGGCGGTGGTACGCGCTCGACGAGTTGGGCGGTTGGGGTAAGGTCGGTGGCATTCAACCCCAGATCGGCGGCTGTCCACACTGGTGGCTCAACCTTTGCCACACGCTTGATTTTGAGGAGCGAGGGATAGCGTGGTTCGTTAATATCTTTGATCACCGACATCACCGCTGGCAGGCGACAGGAAACTGTCTCAATCACACTCTCTAGATGACGTTCAACTTTAAGCATTCCGCCGGGTTGCAGTTCCAACACCTTGCCAACATATGTTACCTGTGGCCAGCCCAGCAAGCGCGCCAGCGCCGGTGCAAAAGCGCCACTCTCGTCGTCGGTACTGTTGCGACCAGTGATAACCAGATCAACATCTCCCAGCTTACGAATGGCGGCCGCAGCCACACGAGCGGCTGCAATCGGATCAAGCTGAGTAAATGCCGGATCACTGAGCAACAGTGCATCAGTTGCGCCCATTGCCAACGCCCGCCGCAACTGCTCGACCCAGTCAGAGGTGCCAATAGAGAGTGCCGTTACCTTACCGCCGTGCTGTTCATTCCAACGAATACCCTCTTCGAGCGCGTATTCGTCGAAGAGGTTGATAATCTTCTCGATCCCCTCGGCGTCGATGGTCAAATCCGGTCGAATCTTAACCGAATTGTCGCGGGGGACCTGCTTCAAACACACAACAATGTGCATGATGGCCTCCTTCGTACCACAAAGCGATAACGCACTGCATTATAACAGAGGATTACCTTCACGTATTGATGTGCAAGGCTGCCGGAATATCGCGAGCGTATTGGAACAAGCCAGAAGGCAATTGTGCAAGTTGTAAAGCTAGATCAGCACGTACACCAACTAGCGTCACCTTGGCGCCGAGTAACCGTGCGCCTTGCCCAACCCGAATCAGGGTCTGCATGATCAGTTCATCGAATGTTGCCATGCCATTCACATCAATCACAACTGCCCGTGCCCGTCGCTGCTGAATAGCCTGCAATAAGGTCTGTTCAAGTTGCTTGCTCCGTTCTGCATCAAGATGACCTACAAGCGGTAAGAAGAGCGTGTGCGGTCCTAATGCGGTCACAGGTAGGCTCAAAGCCCTGATCGTTGCCTGCAATTCTCGTTCGCGAGCAAGTTGCGCCTGTTGCGCCTGCAATGCGGTTGCTAACTGGTGTTGCCGTTGCTGGTTTGCCTCTAGCAAACGCTGAAACGCATCGCGCAAGCGTTGGAGCTGTTTGATCGAACCAACCGAACTAAGTTGACCCTGGGTTTCGGTTCGGGCAAAGTATTCGGCATCAATTGTGAGCCGATCAACGTACTTCGCTATCTGCCAGTTTAACGTAACCGCCATAGCTATTGCAAGGACAGTTGCAAGAGCAACAGCAAACGCGGCATACCAGAAACCTTCATTAACGATACGTTCCAGAGCGTCGATCGCTTGCAGATACTGCACTTCATACTCTCGCTGGGCACCGACGATCAGACTGTGGATGGCACGCACGTTGCGGTGATAATCAGCGGTGCTGATCATTGCCTTGGCTTGTTCACGGTTACCACGATCCAAAACGGCGAGCGCTGCATCGTGTTGAGAAACCATCACATTAAAGCGCGCAGCCAGCTCTATTTCAACGAAACTACCACCTTCCTGTGGCATGGATTCCTCGAGAAAGGAACGCACCATTGCCCGCTGTGTTTCAAGGATTGTGCGATCACTCTGACGTCCGGCAATAATCTCGCTCACGTGGTACTGTTCAAGGAGAATCAGTGACTCGCTTTGAGCCAATTCAACCAGATCATTCGCTACCTGATTCACCTTTTTGATCGCCTGAGCGACACGCTGTTGCGTCACAATGGCGAGCACCCCAAAGAGAATGAGGGCAATTACCAGCGGTGAGAGTGATAAGATGAGACGAGTACGTAGATCCATACGGCTAGCACGTTAATGAGTAGACAGTGACCTTACCTACATATATTACTGCATAAACGGGGTCTTAGCGAACGAAGCAGTACCATTCCTTACCTGTCTTGGTGCATCGGTCGGAGCGCAGCAGTGCTGTGCTTGCTCAGCTCGCCCACGCAGGGAAGTTGAGACAGATTGGGAACCATTTTCTGCCTTTCTCCCACCATCCCTACCTTACGTCTCACAATCTACCGCCAGGCGTGCTGCCGGATCACCCAGCAGCATATAGTTGCGGGCATCATTCCGCGCCATCCAGAGTGTTGCCAGTTCATGTGGTTCGGGTTGCTTCCCGAATTTAATGTTCTCTAGCTCTTCAGACAGCGTCAACGAACGTGCTGCCTGAATAATGTTGAACTGGTCGGTTGCACTCCCCAACCGTTTACCACTTACCAATCGCCCAATCACGTCTTCAAAACTCTGCGTCTGACCACGCGCTCCATCCAGACTAAAGCTGTAAGTCCATGCTCGTTCGACATGACCAACGACACCAAGCGCACCGCGTAACAACATCTGCTGCGGCAGTTGCGATACGAAGGTAAAGGGGGCAATCAGCGGACGACCTTTCTCTGGATCAAAGATGAACTCATCGCGCTGCGGACATCCGACGCCATAACAGGCAAAGAGTAAGGCTACCATACCCTCTAACGAGAGATTGGTCGGCAAATCCTCAGCCGCAAACCAGTGCTCGCGCTTAATCCCACCAAACCCACTCCAGTCTTGTGTCACCAGCGCGCCCTGATACATCATAAGTTCTCGATCATTGACCGGCAAGCCCAAACCATGGGTAGCGCTAAAGAGAATAGCCGGTGGCTGATTGCCATCGCGCAATGCTTGTTCCAGATTACTGCGAGTGGCATCACCTGCTAGGAGAAGCCGTTTGGCGAAGCCCCGTTTTTGGGGTAACCCGCGTTCGTGCCAGGCTGCCAACGGCGTTACCAACTCAACGGCACTGCGTTCAGTTGATTTATCAAGATCATGGCGGGTACCAAAATAGACGATCTCACGTCGGAGTCGAATATCACGTACCGTTCGCCGCTCATGCTCAACCAGACGTTGCGCATACATGCGGTAATCGGCATAGCGGTGTTGACCTCGTTCATCGGTAAAGCAGAGCCGACCAACTCCCCAGAAGATGTCTAGTTCGTATTGAAAGTTGAAACTGATAAAGGATCGATCATCAGGTGTCAGTGGTCCTGGGCGCGCCGCAATTAAGAGGTAGAACGGAACACCCTGACTCGGCTTAACCGGCCCGGCTATCGTCCCGTGACGTGCTAACCAGCCATTCACCCTTTCACCAGGGCGATGGATCAAGACCGGTGCGCGCTGTTCCCATGGCTGTTTGAGATCGGCATAGCGAGCTGCCCATTCAGCGCAGGTCTCACCTGCTCGAAACGCAACGAGCGGCAAAGTGATGCCCTGTTGTTCGGCTCGGTGCTCAATCAGCGGCCAGAGTGCCTCGATTAAGCTTACATCATCAGTTGCACTAACCACCACTGCCCAGCGGGCCTGAGCCAGGTCTTCTTGATCAACATCAGCAACAACGCCAAAATGTTTCTCTTCTGCTTCGCTGCGTGTCTTATGCAGAGTGTGCAATTCTTTGGAGTCTTCGCTCCGCTGAGCCAGCTCACTCGCACGAATCGTATCAATTCGCAAAAGCGGCTCGCCTCGCCGACCATCGATACCGTTAGGATGTAGCTCTTCACTATCAGGTGCATCAGCAATCAGGATCAACGGGCCTTGATAGCCGACAACCGGCAGTGGTTCAGCGGGTTTGGCTGGAGTTGTTATCATTGGTGCCGGTGCACCTACAGAGGGTGATGTCCCAACCAACACCTGCACCCGTTCAATGAGCGCATCGAGTCGACTACGCAAAGCTTGCATTTCGGCCAGAATGAAAGCCAGATCGTTGGCTGGCGATGTGCCCAATGCCGATGGTGCCGTTGCCAGCCGTTCTATGATCAAACCGGTCGCGATCAATGCCGCCATGCCTTCCTCGAAGATCAACTGGTACGGTACATAACAATGCCCAGGACCATCAGGATTTTCGTTCGCCCAATCGCTCCCCCACGAATTGCGCACAATAAAGTAACCGCCGCCGGGTGCGTCTAGATCATCGCGATAGCCCAGCGCACACATCGCGTGACCGCCCAAGCGTTGCTCACCGGGCAATGCCCGTCGTACCCGTCCAATTCGTCGCACCTGGCCGCTGTTCGTCCAATGTTCGCCGATCATTAAACCGATTAACACCGGGCGACCGGCAGCCAGGGCAGCCTTTATCTGATGAACATCACGTGCTGGTAATAGTTCCACATCAGCGATGCGACGCTGTTTGGCTTCACGAAATGCCGCATCGCTCGGTCGCTCGTGGCCTGGCTGTTGATGATCAACCGGTTCTGGCCGGTAGGGCCACGTCTCTTCTCGACAAACTCCTAGCTCCGCAACAGCGCGCATAGCTACCAATGGGTTGGTACCAACGTCGCCAGGAATTCGATCACGATCCTTGCTGATCCAGTAGATAAATTGTTCGGAGAGATCGGTCGGGTCTTTACTGAGTATCTGGACCATGGCAGCAATACTGAAGGCGACGCAAGTATTGCGCGGCCCCTGACTCACCGGCGGCGGTAGCGTGAATAGTGGCGGCACTTCTGGCGGCAAACCGACCGGCGGACTAAACGAAGTCGCATCCACTTCAGGAAGATCATCGAAAATAGCCCCGGTGCCAACCGGCTCCATTGCCACATCAACACTGAACGAGCTGGCGTCAGGTACAACCTCCAGCGCCGCCATCACCATCGCCCGCACATCATCTTCGCTCCGCCCCAAGACACGGGCCAGCGCCGCCAATCCACTTCCTAACCCTGTGTTACCGGAACGGGCTGTTGCAACAAATTCTTCCACACTGGTGATCCAGTATGCAGCCAGTGTCGTTCGGGTTGTTTCATCAATCGCGGATACTGCGGTTAATGGTGTGAGCGTGCGCATGGCACATCTTCCTATCTTATACTAACGGTAGCCCTGGGACGGCGAATGATCGATGTCAATGTTATGTCTACCTTATACGGGACAGAATGCCACAAAGGAGTGCAGCGAATTTCGGTTTGGCAGCTTCGCCGGCTGCCATCACCTCTTCGTGGTTGGCTGGTGGCGCGTCGGGCAAAGCCAGATTCGTAATGAGTGAAAAACCAAGCACACGCATTCCACAATGGACAGCAACAACAATTTCTGGCGCCGTTGACATTCCTACCGCATCGGCGCCCCACACTCTGAGCATCCGCAGTTCGGCTGCACTCTCGAAAGTTGGACCACTCAACATACAATACACGCCCTCGCGCAGTGGAATACCGAGTTCAGATGCTACAGTACGGGCCAGCGGTACCAGATCGTTATCGAACACACCAACCATTGCCGGAAAACGTGGTCCCAGGCGTTCGTCGTTAGGGCCACGGAGCGGATGATGGCCAGCCATACCAGGCAAGAAAATCTGGTCATTGATCCGCATAATATCGCCAACCTGCCAGTCTGGACGTAACCCACCGGCAGCGTTGGTTACGATGAGCGTTTCACAACCGATCGCATGTAAGACTCGCACCGGGAAGGTTACCTCTTGCATACTGTAACCTTCGTAAAAATGAAAACGCCCCCGCATCACGGCTACCGGTTGACCAGCCAACAACCCAATCGCCAGTTCACCACGATGCCCGGCTACTTTCGGCTCGTGAAAACCGGGAATATCGCGGTAAGGAATGACAACAGCATCTTCGATCTCGTCGGCCAGTGCCCCTAACCCTGAGCCAAGGATTAGACCAACGCGAGGGATGTGGCGTAAGCGCGGGATAATTGCAGTACGCGCTTGCTCGATGTCGTTAAACATTCAGCACCTACTCTATCTTAAGACACGGCATCAACTGTCTGTGCTGATTTGAGCACAGACCACTAATCCAAAAGGCCTGCGTGCAGGAATGATTGTTTAAATTCTACTCAATAAATCACGCTTTTTGGCCTCAAACTCTTCAGGAGAAAGAATCCCGCGATCACGCAACCGGGCTAGCTCCTCTAGGGTACGCTGAATTTCCGTGACGCTACTTACCGGGCGACTGGGGATATACCCTTCTGCTTCCAGATAGCCATACCCACGTTCAAGATTATGTTTCGCCTCGAGCAACGCCCGTTTGAACTCGAGCGGTGCCTCGATCCCCATCACGTTGACGCCTTCAGCACCTGAAGCGGTTAAAATCTCGATAGTACCGAAATTGAAGATCCGCCCTATGATGCTCTGGCGCAGCTCAATATCATTGATCTTCTCTAACGACGAGTCAATCACGCGCTTATTGAAGACACCACGTATTTGTAACACACGGCGATCTGTAATAACGATCTGTTCCGAATTCCAGCGCAGAAAATCGAGAAAACCGCTGATCAGCACGATGATGCTGATCACAAGACAGATCAGCAGAATCAGATCACTGATACTGATACCACCGATCATCGCCGTTGAATTGTTCCGGAATGCCAGATTCGAGGCAACCCCCGCCGCAACCAGAATTCCAATCAGCGCCAGTTCGGTCAAGATGTTCATAATCAACACAAAAATGTGCTGACGGGCGACGTACAAAATCTGCTCTCCCCGCCCGAGCAGGCTTTCCACATAACTCATGGCCCGCCCTCCTTTATTTCAGGCAATGTAGTCGTCATACGTTTCCTACTGTGATGATAACAGATGATTGAGAAACTCTGCCGATTTGAGATCCCGTTCCAGGAGATGGCGTATACTGGCCCGTAAGAGGTCTGCTGCTTGCTGACGGGTTGCCGACGAAATGCGCAGCGTTTCACCAGCAGCCACCGGTTGGGCCTGAAGGTAGCGTAGTAATCGAAACGTCGCCTCGCTCAGGGGTAAAGCATGCGGATCAGCCGTCCGATGGTTTGGACAGAGCACGCCGCCCAGACTTGGGCTATATCGGTCGGCATCTGGAGTGAGCAGCTCGTTGCAAACAACACAATAGTGCAACTGAGGCCGATAGCCGAGCACTTGCAGAAGGTGAAGTTCAAAGCTGCGCAGGGTCAGTTCAGGAGTTGGACTGCGATTAAGGGATTGGAACGTTTCAACCAGCAGCCGAAAGAGTGGGGGATTCTCTTCGGCCTCAGCCGTCAAACGGTCGTACAACTCGGCAACGTAAAAGCCACAACCGAGACGGGTCAGATCACTTCGTAGTACGGGAAAGGAGTCCACAATCTGGCTCTGGGTCACAATATCAAGATGACGCCCGACAGCTAGCATCATCTGCACGTGTGTGAAGAGTTCAATGTGACCGGCCAGCCGACTCTTCATTTTGCGTGTACCTTTAGCAATAACCCATCGCTTCCCAGCAGGAGTAGCAATCAGGAGCAGACGATCGGCCTCAGCAAAATCGGTACGACGAAGAATAATGGCTTCGTTGCGATAGACTCGCTCGCGCATGAAACGTATCGCTATCGCGCCCCGTCGGACTGTACCGGCGATGCGCCTTGTGCAGGTATCGAGATCAAGTATGATGAGTTTGCTATCACACCTGAACACATTCCCGCAGAATAAATCGGTTGATTGCCTTCGTTTATCTGTTTATGATCAGTGCAATATTCTCGCCTCATTATAGCCGCTCAACGAAGGCCGATCAAGCATCTACTTTACCACGTTGTCGGCCTGGAGTACAATATCCGGCTGGTGTAAGCAGGGATTTTCAACGTTTTTCCCTACCCGACAATGATGGGAGATAGGGGCGAATGAGAAACAGGTACCTACTTGACCGTCATTCCTCTTTCCGCTCGTGGATGTTGGAAGAAGGACAGGGAAGAGAGGGGCGCTGGTTACCGTCGCTCCGTTCTTCTTGCGGATCGGTCGTTGGATGCACCCAAAATTAAAACGTTGAAAAACTTCAGGTGCATAGTGCTGACAAACGATATAGGGATCAATGTACCTCAAACGACTGGAAATTCAGGGTTTTAAGACATTTGCAACCCGTACTGTATTCGAGTTTCAGCCGGGGATTACGGCAATCATCGGGCCGAATGGAAGTGGGAAGTCGAATCTGGCCGACGCCGTGCGTTGGGTACTCGGTGAGCAGAGTATGGCAGCCCTGCGCTGCAAGCAGACCGGTGAACTTCTCTTTGCCGGTGGAGGGAAGCGGCCACCCGCCGGGCTAGCCGAAGTAGCACTGACGATTGACAATAGCGATCGCCTGTTGCCAATCGATTTCGATGAGGTCACTATCACACGCCGGGTGACCCGCACCGGTGAAAATGAGTATTTTATCAACCTTGCCCGTGTACGGCTCCGTGATCTGCTGGCCACCGTTGAACCGCTCGGTGGTTCGTACACGATTATCAACCAAGGGTTGGTTGATGCAGCGCTGACGTTACGGCCCACTGAACGACGCCGGTTGTTTGAAGATGCGGCTGAGATTGGTGGATTCGAGTTACGTAAAGCCGAGGCTCTGCGACGCCTGCGCGAGAGCGAGGCGAATTTGCAGCGTGTGTCTGATCTGCTGGCCGATCTTGAACCACGGCTGCGCACGCTGCGCCGCCAGGCCGGCCAGGCGCGTCAGTATCGCGAATGGCAAGCCGAACTACAGAAGCTGCTCACACGCTGGCACTACACCGGATGGCAGGCAGCCCAGGCTCAGGCACAGCAGGCCCAACATCAGGTGCAACAGGCAGAAGATACTCTCGCCCGTCTGCGTATTGTGCAGAGTGAAGCCACAGCCGCGCTTCACGTGCATCGGACTGCTTTACGTGAACGACGCGCAGTGCTAAGCGCATTACATCATCAAGCTGCTCAGCTTCATCAGCAAGCCGAGGCATTACAACGCGATCTGGCTATTGAAAACGAACGACTGGCTGCGCTGTCGCGGCGCAGTGAAGAGATTGAACGACAATTAACGACATTGGCCGACCGCCAACACACAACTGCCCAGGAATGTGAGCGAGTTGCTACACAGTTGACACAAGTTGAACAAGAATTGACGGCGCTTCGTCACCAGCTTGCGCAGGCAGAGCATAAACAACAAACTGATGAACAAGCATGGGCCATCCTCACTTCTCAGATCAAAGCTGCGCAGGAACGCGCATTACAGGCTGCGCGCACTGAAGCTACCGTGCTCAGTCAGATCGATCAGCTTTCAGCACAACAGCGCCGCTTGCAGACCGAGATCGAGCGCGTGAAAACGGCTTTGCAGCAGGCTTCTGAAGCAATGGTTACTGCCCAGGCTGCGCTTTATGAAGCGCAAAAAACTCTCGCTGCTACCGAGCAGGCGTATCAAAGCAGCCATGCGACAGTCCAACATACCCGCCAGGAGATTGATCGTTTGCGCCAGGCTCGCGCCGCAGTAGACGAAGAGCGGGCCGCTTGTCGCCATACCTTAGCCGAACGAGAAGCCCGTTTGGAAGCATTGAGTCGGTTGGCCCGTTCCCACACCGGAACATTTGCTGGGGTACGAGCAGCTCTCGAATGGGCTGAACGAAACCGGCGGCGTGGCTTTTTGTTAGTTCAGCAGATTATCCGTGTCCCCCCTGAGCTAGAGACAGCTATTGAGGTTGCACTCGGTGCCCGCTTGCAACACATCGTGGTTGAGGAATGGCGCGATGCTGAAGAGGCCATCGCTGAACTGCGCCGTACCGGTGCAGGGCGTGCAACATTTCTACCCCTTGATACGCTACGCCGTCCGCCTGATACTCGTCGGCCTCCTGCCTCGCCCCACGTTATCGGTGTTGCAGCCGAGCTCGTCACGTATGATCCCCATTATACGGTCGTCGTCGAACAGTTGCTCGGTCGTACCCTGGTAGTGGCCGATCTGGCTACGGCGCGCAACGAATTGCGTCATCTTCCACCAGGTTGGACCATCGTCACGCTGGCCGGAGAACAGGTCCAAAGCGGCGGAGCCGTGACCGGTGGTGCACCTACAAAAGAGAGTGGTGTGCTACGCCGTGAGCGCGAATTGCGCGAATTACCGGCATTGGTCGCGAATGCACAGGCTGCGTTGTCGGCAATTGATGAACGACGTTCAGTGCTGGAACACGAATTGCAAGCGGCCGTCGCTCGGTTACGCAGCGCCGAACAGGCTGAACGTGAAGTGCAACGCTGTCTTGATACGGCGCGCAACGGAGTCGAACAGGCCCAACATCGTGTGCGCCAACTCGAACAGGAACAGCAGTGGCTTGTAACGCAGCAAGAGCGGCTCTTCCAGGAAAGCCATACCACGGCCGAACAGATGGCAACCCTGCAACAACGACAGCACGATGTGCGCCACGAGCGGATTGCTGCCGAGACCGATCTGGCAGCACTGCGTGAACAGCAGGAACAACAATCGCACCATGACCGGACTGTAAAAGAGCGACTGGCCCACCTGCGGGCTGAGCTATCGGCTGCCGAAAGCCGACGGCAGATGCTCGCTGAACTACTCGCCGGTCATCAGCGTACCTTAACCGACCTCGATCATCAGCACCGTGAACTTAAATCTACGCTTGATGCACTGCACGTTCAACGTACCGAATGCGAAGCGGCCTACCACTCAATGCTGACGCGCCACAAGCAAATACTGGCCGATCTTCACGTAGTACGTGCTCAGATCGAGCCAACCGAAGCCGAAATTCAGGCAGCAGAGGTGGAACTGGCGCAACTGGAAGCTGCCGAAGCTCAGGCCACCACCGACCTGCTGGCCGCTGAGGCCGAATATAATCGCCTGGTTCGTGAAGCCCAACGCGCAACTGATCGGCTCGATACAATCTTCGAGCGGGCTGTAGCCGACGGTGTCGATCTGACCCAGCCACCACCTCCCGACGAGGGTCCGCCAGTAGATGAGTTACCGACAGCGATCGAGACGCTGCGCACTCGGATACTACGGCTCGGTGTCGTGAACCCGCTGGCGCTCGAGGAGTATGAAGAGGCGGCCAATCGTCATGCCTTCCTGACCACCCAGGCTGCCGATCTGCGCACCGCGATGACAACGCTCCATCAACTCATCAATGAACTTGACAACACGATGAACGAACGCTTCCAACACACGTTCAACGCCGTTGCCACCGAGTTTAGTGCTGTTTTCCAGGAATTATTTGGTGGTGGTAGCGCACGCCTTGAACTGGTTGAAACGACCGACGGCGAAGAGAACAATGGTCAACGATCGGTTGTGGGGGTTGAAATTGTTGCCCGGCCACCAGGAAAACGTCCGCAAAACATTGCCCTGCTTTCCGGCGGTGAACGAACACTGACCGCCGTGGCACTCCTCTTTGCTATTCTGAAAGTTAACCCTAGCCCATTCTGCATTCTCGACGAAACCGATGCAGCCCTCGATGAGAGCAACATCGGGCGCTTCCGCGAGATGTTGCGACGCCTCAGTGACCGCACTCAGTTCATCGTCATTACCCACAATCGTGGTA
>NZ_JPIM01000086.1 GCF_000735195.1 Chloroflexus sp. MS-G | reverse complement strand
GTCTGGCCGGGCAGACAGAGCAAGAGAACTAGGTCGTAGCGAATAAACTGGTTACCGATGTCACCCACGTTCTTCACCTGCACAAAGTAGAAACCATCGACGTTAGGAGTAAACTCAATTTGTGAGTCGAGCGTATTACCGCCTGGGATGTCATCGTTAATATCAAGGATGCTGACTCCATCGCGGTCAGTCAGAACGAGCACGGTGTCAGCTCCAGCCTGGGTATCACCGTTCACTGTATTAGAACCGCGATAGCGCCGGGTGTCGGTGTAGATGACGTACCGTTTCCCACTTTTGGCGAAGAACGTGACCCAGTCGGCATCACCACTGGGACACAGGCGGCGGTTCTCCTGAACTTCATTCGAGGTAATTAACCGGGCTTGCTCGGGGAGACCATCTGGTTCAAAGATATCCAGACAGACAGACTCAACCGTTGCCGGAGTCGGCCCGGTACTCTCGTCGAGCAATACAATCACATACGAATAATCAATCCCGCCTCTACCGGCAGTATCACGCACTCTAATGTAGTAGCTGTCGTCAGCCGGAATACGTACTGTAATACGTGGTCGTGTATCACCAGGGTTCGGATTAGCCGGATCACGATTGTAGAAATCATCGTTGAAGGCAACTCGGTTAAGCTTGCTATCGAGCAACTCTAGTGATAGATCGATGCCCGGTCGCATCAACGGTACATCGATGGTGTAGACTTTCCCGGCTACGCCACCAAAGTAGAGCCAGTCTTCGTCGCCAGTCGGACAGATCACGTGTTCTTGCGGAATCTGAACATCAATGCGTTTCGCCTGGGCGGGGAAGTTATCCGGTTCAAAGCCATCACTACAGATGAACGCCGGTGTTGGGGTTGGTGAGACCGGCGATGCAGTTGGGGTTGGTGAGGGCTGAACGACCTGCACAATAATTCTGAAAAGCGCTGTCACACTTGGCGCACTGGTTCGGAATCCGAGTACATCAATGGTATAGGTGCCAGGTGTGGTGGTAGATGGAACGTTGAAGAAGAAGGTAAAGCTCTTTGACGCATTCGCCGCAATAGGAACCGGTTGCCCAGGTGAAATCGTTATCGGTGACCATCCGGCTGGCATTGTGGCGGAGATACCAAAATTATCCGCTGCCCCCTGATTTTGAAGTGTGGCATTGACAGCAACAGATATCTGGCCTGCCTGCGCGGTTACATTTACTGAGGTTGGTGACCATACAAAATCAATAACTTGCGTTTCTGGGGCAGCAACTACCGGAAACTGTTGCAAGGCAAGAAGCATTATTAAAAGGGTAGCGCATGCTGCAATAAAGAGATGTTGCGACCGTTGCGAGCGTTTCATGCTGCTTGCCAGCTCCCATTGCGTGCAAGACAACGAATCCACGCTTATTATACGCTGTTGATAGGAGTAGTGTCAAACGTTTCTTTTGCAGAGCAGGGATTTTCGGCGTTTTCACCCTGCTCAGGCAAGGGGATGAGGAAAAAGAAACGAGTGTAGGGCAGCGCATTCCCAACCTCCCCGCAGTGCATAAAGAGACGTGCAGCTTCCGCTGACGCTCCCTATTGGCTTGCCGATCATGGCCCTTCACCGCATTGTGGTGATGAGTTTACCGCCTCTTGGCTTGGGAAGATGCTGTGCCAACTGATACGTGCGGGTAGCGGCACCGTACAACTTAGAGCCTATCCGAAAAATCCCTCATCACCTCACGACGGAATGAACCGCGGCGATGGATGAAAGACGATTGCGAGCAGTGTCACCTCTTTGGGCCAGAGGGCGAGGCGCCGTTTTGCCCCTTACCGGTGGCCACGACGATGGTCACGGAGCGCTGATCCGACCTATCCTGTTGCAGCAGATCGGTCAGGGCGCAGCAATGCTGTACCTGTCCATCCATCGCTGGGCTTCATCTGTGACACCCTGAGATGATTATTCGGATAGGCTCTTAGATGAACAAGAACCCTGATTTCTTATTGGGAACGTACTGTACCCGCGCAACCATTGCGTGAGGGTGCCAGGAGGAAGGTGCGGGAGCCAACCATCCCCCCTTCCTCTCCCGCAGCGCGGGAGAGGAAGGGGGCTAGGGGGAAGGTGAGGGGCCAACCTTCCCCTTCTATGCGCTATTCTCCTGCTGTTGTCGCGTCCGGTCATTGAAGGTCACCCGAAGCGAGAAGAGGCAATGCATAGCGGTAAACACTGCGCCGAACAAGCGTGTCTGAATAGTGTCTCGCTCGGTGAGGAGAGAGACAACGAGTGGCACCGGTACACGAGACAAGGTTGGAAGCTGCCCGTCAGGGATGAATGCCTTGAAGGAATAATAAAAATATCAAATATTGATAATTAAAATGTCTATACTCAAAGTATAGAGTCTCTTTCTCACAATACATGCTTCTGGAATTACACTGTAACATAGCGGAGAGTATTGTTATCGTAGAGCGCCAGCACGGCGCAGGAGGGAACCATGGACATCACGATTGAGGTCGTTCATGGCTGGCGCTTGCTTGCTCGCGTGCGCGAACTAATCGTGGAACCGAGCGTGCAGCGGTTAATCCTTCGGAATGAGCAAGGTGATACGCTGTTTGTCGTTGAAGGGACGACCTTGCGTTCCGCCACAACCACGCGCCCAATTCTGGCAGCGGTGAAAGCGGTTGCCGATGAGCTGCCCCGTGTCACGCTAGAAGTGGTACGAGATGAGGGTTTGGCGCACGAAGTGGGTGTTGCGACGATGAGTGAGGAGTTTGATCGGGCTATCGATGTGGTTGAGCCGGTGTTCGAGCGGTATTGATACCGTAGCCAGGTGACGACGATGGATCGGGAACGGTGCTCTACCCCAACAGTGTCCGTTCCCGGAAAAAATGTTATTTCTCCACAGTGCCAACTGTAACCGGTGGGAGCGGGTAGGCTGCCTGCCCGTGCGGCGCATGCGAACGCAACTTCCGACAAACGTATTTTTCCCAGTGATGTGCAGGATGAGTTCCTACTAAGCATTGGCATCGGCGATGGTAAGGCAGGTAACGGGTTCGTGCCATTTCTGTCAAACACAGGGCAGAACTCGTCGGTGAACACAGGTATTTGTCATGAAGCGGTTGTCTCTTCGCTGAGTACGTCGATTAACGTTGAGCAAGCAATAGACTGATGAGCGGAAAAGCATGTTGGAATGTCGCAAACAAAAGCCATATTGGTAGTTTCCAATTGATAAGGAATAGCACGATTCCGATCCAGACAAACGGCGTTTGATGGGTTTCTGGATCGATTCTGGCGGGCGATAATTGTAAAAACCAGAGTATAGTGAGCGAGATACAGGTTATGTGGATGCTGATGAATCGTCCGTAGTCGGCTGCAACGATGAACAACGGGATCGTGAGGACAATGGTTGCGCTGAAACATAATCCGATCAAGAACAGTACGGTTCTTGCGAGGCGTTCCCATAGTTTATACGAATAAACGACGTACAGGATCGGTATCACACTTAATAGACCGGTAAGCACGTATACAACAATTGTTTCAGGGGTAGTAAACAATCTGGTAAACTGAATTCCGAAAAATGTGTCTTTTGTTAAAAATGTGATAGCACCCAAATATTCACCATGAGAAAGACAGTCTCTCGGTGGGACCGGTTGAATAGAACTACAGAGAACCTTCCACGTAGTCTCATTAATCGTTGGTCGGGTTACCAGCAGTATGGCGACGATCATACTTGGAAGCAGGGCCAAGAGCGTTCGTCGTGCTAGCTGACCAAATCGTCGTTCATATAAGATGACCGGTATGATCAAATATGAAAGGTATGCTACCAGCATTTCATGGATGAGCACGAGTACGATAGCGCTTATTCCAATAAGAATAGGCAAGCTGAACCCTTTTGGTGTTGATCTTTGCAGATAAAGGCAGGTGTATACCAGGGTAATATAGAGAAACACCTCCTTTCGTACACTAACGTAGGGCCATGACCAGACAGTAAAGAGAAGAAACGCTGGTGAAAAAATTAATGCGACAGTTGCTGGTGATAAAGGACTTTCCTTGATAAGGAAATATGTACTATAGAGGAATACTGCAAAGACAATAATTTGGGCAATGATCGTAAGATGTACGACATTTATCGACAAGAGATGTGAGAGTTGGAACAGGATTTCACCCAATAGACCACGCCGAATAAATCCTCCTTGATAGTTAATGAGCCATTCTCCTAAAATCCATTCGTGCGGTTCACTGGTTTGCCACAAAAGGTGGGCGAGGTAGATTTGACTAAAGAGTGCTACGTGTATCATCGTGAATATTGCTAACCGAAACTGTTTCTGCACCATAGTTTTGCTTGAAAAATACGTGATCGATAGAGATGCACCTGTATTGCTGTATTCCAGGTGTAATATTACCGCATATTGTCAGTTTGATCGGTAGAATGTCGCTTCTTCAGGGCGTTTCGATGTTTTCATCATACTCAGGAGCGGTAATGATTGCGGGACGAGTAACGCAAAACGTGCGCAGAAGCGACAGTTTCTCGTTTCAGCAGCTGGCTGCGGCCTGGTTTGCCGTTCCCTCGCTGATGATGCCGGTCAACATATGGTCGAGGCGGGTTTCACCCCTCTCGTCTCTACCGAGTGCAGTGGGGAGCGATGCAGAAGCTGACCGACCATTCACCGCTTCGCTACAGAAGAATCCTCCTCTCCCATCTACTCAATGCTCGTTCCGCTTAGAGCCTGATCGGAAACCCAGATTTCTTATTGGGAACGTACCGCGCCCGTACAACCATTACGTGAGGGGTGCCAACGTTCTTTCTCATCAGCTATCCCCCTAGCCCCCTTCCTTTTTTGTGGGAGAGGAAGAGGGCCAGGGGGAAAGTGAGGAGCCAGTTCCCCGCCAACGTTCCCCAAACCATTCTGGAGATGCCATGGTCGCCCCTCATCGAAAGCTCAGGTTTTCGATCAGGCCCTCAGACGTATTCGGATTGACGATAAGTGTGGTATACTATTACAGCACAATTATCGTGCTCAGTGAGGAGAAACCTATGTCTGCACAAGCTCCCGCCGAACTCGACCTGGCGGTTGCATCTCTCATTATGGTGCGACCTGATGAGGATCGCGCCGAATATGAAGAACAGTACGAAAGTGTGGCTGCCGTCCAGGATCAATTGCGCGAGTTCGGTATTGATATCGATCTGCTTAGTCAGCCCGGCGTCGAGATTTGGGAAGGGTCGATTGAGACCATGGGTGCTCTGTACCAGTTGGCCCGGATGGCGGCTCACCTTGAGCGCGGAGACGATCTGGCGCCGATCATTGCTGATGGTCCGGTACTTGAGGAAGACCTTGACCGTGCTGTGACTGATGTTTGGGATGAGTTGGTTCCTAGCCGCTATCGCCATCTGATCAATTTGCAGGGAATTAATAGCTATTATTTGCCGGTCGATTTTGCCGATCCTGTTTACTTGCCCTTTGAGACTGACGACGGCGAAGAAGATCAGGCATTCTTCGGCTCGTCGGTACAGTTGCTACGTGAACTATCGGAATTGGCTCCACAATTGATCAAGGCCGGTGTTTCGCCACGTTCTGATGCGTTCCGCTGCCTCGAATCGCTGCGGGAAGCGGCGCGGCAGAGCGTTGAATGTGGTTTACCGGTGATCGTTTGGTAAAGGCGCCATGCAGGATGTTATCTTCTTTGACCAGCGCCCCCGTCCTGATCGTGATCAGACACCGCGTGAGCGGCGCTATTACGTCTGGACGGTCGGGTGCCAGATGAATATCTCTGATTCTGAACGGCTCGAAGCTGCATTGCAGGGTGTGGGCTATAGTCCGGCTGCTCGCCCTGAAGATGCCAGCTTTATTGTGTTGAACTCTTGCAGTGTTCGCGCCTCGGCTGAAGAACGTATTCTCGGTAAGCTGGGTGAATTGGTGCGAGTCAAACGTGCTCATCCCGACACACGGATTGTGCTCTGGGGATGCATGGTTGGCCCGAATAATCGCTCGCTCTTCGCCGGGCAGTTGCCGATGGTCGACTACTTTGTCTCGCCTTCGGCTGTTGATGAGGTGGTGGCACTGGCGCCAAATCCGATCTATACCCTTGATGAGCCAGCTCTGCCCGTGCGCGATTGGTCGCACCCACCGGTTTCGGTGCACGTACCCATTCAGTACGGTTGTAATATGACCTGTTCTTACTGCGTGATCCCGTTGCGGCGGGGTCGTGAACGGTCACGACCGTTGATGGAAATTGTTGACGAGGTACGTCGCATTGTTGCCCGGGGGGCAAAAGAGATTACTCTGCTCGGCCAGATTGTTGACTCGTGGGGCCACGACCTTCCTGGTCGCCCTGAACTGGCCGATTTGCTTGAGGCTGTTGATCCGACGCCGGGTTTGTTGCGCTTGCGCTTCCTTACCTCCCATCCGGCCTGGATGACCGATCGTTTGATTGAAACGGTTGCACGCTTACCGCGTTGCCAGCCCGAGATCAATCTGCCCGTTCAGGCTGGTTCTGATCGGGTGCTTAAATTGATGCGTCGTGGCTATACGGTCGCTCGCTACAAGGCGCTGATTGCGAAGATTCGCGCTACTATTCCTGATATTTCACTGACAACCGACATTATTGTTGGTCATCCCGGCGAAACCGAAGACGATTTTCGTCAGACGATGGAGCTGTGTGCCGAGATTGGTTTTGATAAGGTACATATTGCTGCCTTCTCTGCTCGACCGGAGACGCGGGCTGCTGAAATGGAACAAGACCCGGCACTTGCCGTTCCGCCTGAAGTTAAAGAGGAACGTCGCCGTCGACTCGAACAGTTACAAGAGCGGATTGCCACCGAGCGTATGGCACGTTTCCTTGGTCAGACGGTAGAGGTTCTGGTCGAGGGTGAAAGTAAGGGGAAATGGCGTGGTCGTACACCCGGCAATCGCCTGGTGTTCTTTAGCCATCCCCAAGACCTGACCGGCCAGTTGGTACCGGTGAAGATTACCGCTACCAGTCCATGGTCGTTGCAGGGAGTACTGCAACGTGATGATTCGGTTCATACTCAGCACGAGGAGAATAACCTTGTCAAAGCAAGATGAAAAGATGCGCATTCGTCGCCGCCTTCAGGAAAAGGCGATTGAGCTGGCTGCCCTTAACCGCTGGCAAGAGGCGGCTGAGTTGAATCAACAGTTGCTGCGGGTAGGTGAAGATGTTGAAACCTACAACCGCCTTGGTAAGGCTCTCTTTGAGCTGGGAAAGTATGCGGAGAGCCATCGTGCCTATCAGAATGCGTTGCGCCTGAACGCAGCTAACCCGATTGCCCGTAAGAATGTTGCCCGACTTGAGTCGCTGTTGGCCCGTGGTATCACCGAAGCACCGATTACACGCTCGACACGCCAGCAGGTCGATATGCGCATGTTTATCACGGAAACTGGGCGTACTGCACTGACGTCGCTGGTAGATGTGCAACGTGGTCCGGCGGTTGATGCTCTGATCACGGGTGAAAAGGTAGAATTGCGGGTCGATGGGAAGATGGTCTATGTCTTCGACCTCGATGGTAATCTGATCGGACGTATTGAGCCGAAGTTAAGCCATCGTCTCGTTGAGCTAATGAATGGTGGCAATCGCTATCTGGCCGCAGTGGTGCAGTCCGATTCGCGCAATGTGCGGATTCTCATTCGTGAGGTGTATCAAGACCCAAGCCAGCGTGGACGGGTCTCCTTCCCCGGTAAGCTAGGTGAAGGGGCTACGATCCTATCGTCACTCCGCTTCGACGATTACGAAGACCTGCTTGAGGAAGAAGAATTGATTGAGGAGCCAGAAACCTTTGATGAGGATTTTGTCGGCAGTGATGAGGAAGAAGAGATTGGTCTCGATGAAATTGATCAAGATGTCGCCGACGACGATGATGGTCTTGAAGAATGATTATTACGCCTGATGATCATTCGATAAAATGTGGGCGCGAAGGTCTCTTCTTCCCTTCGCGCCTTTGTGTTTTAGAACTGGTCCGAAATTTTCTATTCCAAGCGATGAAGGTTAGTGTACGTTGTCCCCAGTCAGATCGGTGTACTGTCCAGAAGCCTCTCCCCTTGCGGTGCGACGATGGTCGGTATCACCGGCTCCGTGACCATCGTCGTGGACACCTGTCGGGGTGAAGCTTCGCCTCACCCCTCCGTGCATCGTCTTGCATCCATCGCCGCGGTTTATCCGTCGTGAGGTGATGATGGATGATGCGGATAGCCTCTTAATGAAGTGCGCGACTCCGGTAGGAACTCCCATTACCGTCGTTACATGCTCGATGTCTATGTGTCCTGATCCTACTATTTACGCCCTGCGGCCTCGATGTACTCCAGACTCTGATGGCGGAAATAGGTGTTGTATAGTTCGGCATAATGCGTACCGGCTGCCAACAGTTGATGGTGCGATCCCTGTTCGAGAATCGTACCATGGCGCAACACAATAATGCGATCAACCTCTTGTACAGTACTGAGCCGGTGGGCAATGATGATTGCCGTTCGCCCACGCATCGCCTCATCAAGTCCCTCTTGAATCAGCACTTCAGTCAGTGGATCGATACTGGCCGTTGCCTCATCGAGAATGAGGATCGCTGGGTCTTGCAGCAACACTCGTGCCAGGGCAACCAGTTGGCGTTGCCCCATACTCAATCCGCTCCCACGTTCACCTACCGGTGTGTCAAGACCATGAGGAAGCGTTGCCAGCCAGTCGCCATGACCAACGCGATGTGCAGCCGCCAATACTGCATCATCATCGGCATCAGGGCGTCCGTAGCGAATGTTTTCTCGTACTGTGCCATCGAACAAAAATGGGGTCTGAGTCACCATGCCGAGCTGACTCCGGTAAGCGTTCAGATCGAGGTGGCGTATGTCGTACCCGTCAATCCGAATCTGCCCGCCTTGAAATTCGTAGAACCGTGCAATCAGCTTGGCAATGCTGCTCTTGCCTGAACCGGTGTGACCAACCAGGGCCACGCGCTCGCCTGCTTTGATGTGGAGGTTGAATTGACGTAACACCGGTTCGCCTGGTTTATAGGCAAAATCGACCTGCTCGAACACAATCTCGCCGCGTAGCCGTCCGGGATCAATTCGGTCGAGTTGTACCACACGCGGTTCGGCGTCGATCAGGGCAAAGACTCGCTCACCGGCAGCCAATCCAAGCTGAAACTGACTCCAGAATGACGCAATACTGGTCAGCGGGAACCAGAAATTCTGGAGACCCTGAATAAACAGAAACCAGGTACCGGTTGTCAATTCACCAGCGTACACGGCCTGTCCACCCAGGTAGACCAGGAGCGCCGTGCCTACTGCGGCAAGCAGATTGAGTAACGGAAAGATGCTACTAAAGGTATAACGGGTTTGTAGATTCACCCGCCGACTTTTCTGATTAACATCGAGAAAATCGGCATAGATAGCCTGCTCCTGGCGAAACGTCTTGGCAACCCCAATCCCGCTTACCGTCTCTTGAATATGATTGCTGACCTCGGCATTTACTCGACGTGAAGCAGTAATAACCCGACGGGCGATGGCGCGGAAGGCCAGGGCAGCGCCGATAATCAGTGGCGCCAGGCCGAGTAAAATCAGCGTTAACGACCAACTGACACTGGCCAGATAGCCGACTAACACGAAGACGAGCAGCAATCGGCTCAGCAAATCCATTGTCAGTGTCATCACCTGGGCAAAGGCTGCGGTATCGGAATTAACCCGACTCACAATCTTTCCCGATAGGAACTGGTCGTAGAAACTCAAATCACGGACTAGAACAGCATTGACTGCATCGCGGCGCATTGCCAGTACGACCTCGCCAATTGCCTTCACCGACATTGTCTGCCGAATCAGGTTAAATACCCACGCGAGACATGCGATGAGCGCCAGAGCACCGGCTAGTACCGCGACTTGATTGAGTGACGTTGCCGTTTGAATCTCGTCGATGCTGTACGCGATAAAGATCGGGATCAACGCCTCAATCAGAGCAGTGGCAGTAATCATCAATGCTGCAGTGATGATTTTCGACGCTTGTGGACGAAAGTAGTTCAGGATGCGCCGTACCAGCTCTCGATCACGGTATTTACGGTCGTATCCTTCCGCATCAAGACCATCAAACAGAAAACCCATGCTACGCAGCTCCTTCTGTTGCCCGCACAACCCCAGTTTCGGGTACTGCGTGTTCGTAACGCGCAAAGATGCGGCGATAGTGCGGCGATGTACGTAAGAGTTCTTCGTGTTTTCCTGACGCTACCAACCGACCTCTATCGAGGACCAGAATCTGATCGGCCCACCGTATCTGCGCCAACCGATGGGTAATCAACAGGACGGTACGTCCCTGCTGGGCCTGACGAATGGCACGTTGAATTTCGTCTTCGGTAGCACTATCAATTGCGCTGGTACTATCGTCGAGAATAAGGATACGTGGATGCGCAAGAAACGCACGTGCCAGTGCGATCCGCTGGCGCTGACCTCCAGAGAGGGTCACGCCGCGCTCGCCGATCACCGTCTGATATCCGTCTGGCATGCGACTGATAAACTCATGCGCCTGGGCTGCCCGTGCTGCCGCCTCAATCTCGACTTGCGTTGCCCCAGGAGCACCAAAAGCGATATTTTCGGCAATAGTGCGAGAAAAGAGAAAAATATCTTGCTCAATCTTGCCGATTTGTGAGCGTAACGCATCGAGATTCCAGTCACGGACATCAACCCCATCGATCAATACCCGCCCACTGGTGGCATCGTAGGTACGATTCACCAACTGAGTCAGCGCACTTTTCCCGCTTCCCGTTTGCCCGACAATCGCTACTGTTTGCCCGGCAGGGATGTGAAATGAGATGTCATGCAGTACCTGGTGCGGAGATTCACCGGGATGAGCGGCAAAACTGAAGCTCACATGCTCGAACGTAATCTCGCCGCGTAACGGTGCACTATAGCCGTTCGGGTTCTCATCGAGATCGGTTTCAGCATTGATGATAGATAAAATCCGGCGCGCTCCGGCTAGACCGGCCTGGAACACCGAAAAAGCAAAGAGCGAAATGAAGGTAGGAAATCGTAATACATTCATCAAACCGATAACTGCAACGACCTGCCCTAAACCAATCTCGCCAATGCTGTAGAGCCAGAGTGCGTGAAAGAATTGGGCGCCTAGAGCGATTCCAAACAGCAAAAGTGGCAAATAGCGAGCTTCGATGCGGCCTTGTTCAATGAACAGATCACGAAAACGTTGTGCGTTCCGCAAATATTTCGAACGTTCGAGTGCTTCACGGGCACTGGCCTTAACTACCTCAATGCCGCTAATGGTTTCTTCCAACCCGGCGTTCATCAGACCGTACTGCTCACGTTGACGCTGAATAACCGGCATCAATCGACGAAGATACTGATGTGCCGTGATGATATACCCGATGACGAAGAGCAATGGGATGACAATCAATCGCGGCTCGGTAAAAAAGATAAACGTGAGCGGTACCACGATCCCCAACACTGTTTCAGAAATCAATGTGGTTCCGGGTACGATCATATTCGCTACCAGATTGGTATCATCAGTCGCACGGGCCATGAGATCACCCGCTCGCTGGCGATCATGAAACGCCTTACTCTTCGCGAGCAGACTTTCATAAAATTCCTGACGAATATCAGCTTCAACCCGTGCTGCTACCGTTTCCACAGATAGACTGCCGATCAGCGCACTGAAGCTATCAGTGACCATCAACGCCAGAACTCCAAGCGTCAATGCAGTTAAGGCTGCATAGTCTGGCGGGCCACTCAGCACATCGGCTGCGCGCCCGATGACCGCCTGTGCTCCTGAATAGGCAGCCCATGCCGTGATAAAACAGAGATAAAATCCCAGCGCGAATGGCCAGTAACGTCCAACATGCGAGAGGAGCCAACGCGCTACGCTACGTCGGTCGTAGGTATACGCTGAAGTAATCGAAAATTCGCTACGCTGCACGATTGTTCTGCTCCTTTCGCCTCTGAAAATAGAACATGGTTGCTAGTATACTTGATCGAAATGGGTTAGAGATCGGTCAGAAGATGGAAAAAAGGGTTCTGCGTCCGTATCTCGTGAATTGCAGCAGCGGCGCCGTGTTTATGTCATAGACGGCGTCGCATCCCAACTTACCTGTCGATTCCCATCTGAATGAGCCAGACACCGCCTTGCTCCAGGCGATTCCAACATTGATCCCTTCCGAATCAGGTTGGTCGTCAGTCGTATTCCGTTCACTAACAGGTGCATCCGTCGTCTCATGACGACGATGTGTGAAGATAGGCGCTAAAAGTGTGTCCGAACCTTCCTCGACTACTAGAGGAATGAACAGAGAGAAGCGCAAGTTAAAGGAAAGGGGGCAGGTTTCGACCCTGCCCCCAGTGTGTGCTGCTACGAGCGGCAGTACAGTCCGCTTTCTGATGTGTTCTACGGTAGCGACCAGACACTTATATCGCGCACGTGCCAGTCTGCGCCCCACCAACGATCCCCACGGAATTCAACCTGCGTCGTTCCGGCTGGAATGGGCATCCAGAAATTGCGGAAATGTTCGTCTTTGAAATAGCGACTGTCTTGTAATTGCAGATGAGCGGTTTGCCAGGCGCCACCGTCAAAACGAACCTGCAAATTGGGGCCAATCCCAACGAAACGCAAATAGGCGTTGGTCGGCGCTGGGGCCGATAGGGAAACTGTGGGGTTTGCGCGGTCGGTATACCGACGGTTAGCGGCGATCATCGTAAATGGCCGAGAGGGGCTGATCGTAACGTTATCCCAGTGCCATGTTCCCGGTCGGCAGGGTGAAGTACAGTCCTTGAGCGGATTATACGAGTGATGACCGAACTGAACCACCCCTTGATCCCAGCCCAGATCGGCAATTCTGGTGTCTACCCAGTAGAAGTTGTAGGCAGGCATTCCAAACTTGATACTGGTACGTGAGATTTGCAATTCAAAGGTATCACGGCGCGTCGGACTTGGCTCAAGAAAGCGATCATACGGAATAGCGATACCGTCGATCACGGTAGGCTGAAAATTGCGATAAATGATGACATCGAAAAAATTACCGGTGAGATCCATCCGTACCTGAACGGCATTGCGCGGTGGGCCGCTGACATCGACCACCATATCGAGAGGGAGCTGGAGATGTTCATTGTACGGACTAATCCAGAGGTCAATCCAGTCGCGGAGACTG
This sequence comes from Chloroflexus sp. MS-G, assembly GCF_000735195.1. Lineage (GTDB taxonomy): Bacteria > Chloroflexota > Chloroflexia > Chloroflexales > Chloroflexaceae > Chloroflexus. Next base: position 5,954 of record NZ_JPIM01000086.1, on the reverse strand, counting down.
GTACGCAATGTTGAGACATCAAAGCGAATCGTTGCTGTACCACTGCTGAAGTCTACCAGATGATTCGGTGTCAGGTAGATCATACCGTAGCCGCTCGCCTTAATGGCGGTCATAATGTGGTTACGGCACTGATAAACAGCATCTTCGTAACGACTAATGGTATGCGTAGCCGGAGCAGGTGAACAATCAGACCCATGATCGGCGGCCATGGCTTCAAGCTGATACCAGGTATTCACATCGCGGGAATGTACAGTGACATCCCAATGGTTTGGATTCCAGCTCTGGGGTTGATTCGGTTCACCGGTAAACGTCTCGGTGAAGATTGAAGGCTTCACGATGATCGGGATAAATTGGCGATGGCCACCGTTTGCAACGACAGCCAACGAGGGTTGACAGATTAACCAGAGCAATCCACTTAACCAGCAGACAGTCAACGTTGTCAGCCAGAATCGTTGTTGCATTAAAACCTCCAAGATATTCAGCGACGCCTCAGCTCTGGTATGACCAGTGTGTGAGGCGTCGTTGCGATGACTGGTAGTGCCATTCGATGCCATTTGAAAGATGACATCGGAACTTTACTACCATATTGTACGTTGTATCACGAACCAAAAAGTAACAGCTTTGTCTCAACTACTTGATTGCAAGCGGAATGTAGACGCGCACCGTTAACGGTGAAGACACGATCTGTACTTCCTGAGGCGCCACACTGGCTAGCGAACGTACTGCTGCCTGGGCATCTGACCATTGACCGGTACCATCGTTCACATTGAAGTATGGCCATACCCACACACCGGCATAGCAATTCGCATGTAGTTCAGCGAGCAACTGCGTGGGTGTACGATTCGTACCTCCCGCATTAGACGGCACCTCGCCGATTACAACTGGTTTGTCGAAACCTGCCTCGTACCAATCGTTGAAGAGCGGGGAATAGCTCCAATAACGTTCATCGCCGTTCATCCAGCCGTAGTAGTGAATCTGGTAGAAATCGAGATAGCCTTGCGGGTCGTAGACGGTCAACTGCGCGTCGCTCCAGAAATTACCACTAGCGCCGAGTGCTCGCGAGCTGTTCCACTTCATCGAGGCACTACCAACTGTCGTCAACTGGTTGGAGTTGCGATGAATGGCACCGGAAATTTCAGCAATAAAGCGCTGCATCTGGGCCAGTGTCACCGGCTGGGTGACCTCAGATGCCGGAGAAAAATGGGGAGATTCGCTAATGCCAAATTCTGGTTCGTTAAAAATGTCCCACGCCAGCACGTTCGGATGGGTGCCAATCGTGTACCCACTTGTGCCAACCGGATACCGGAGCATTGGTAACAGAGCGTTGTTGATAAACGAGGCACGTTTAGCACTATCAACAATGAGATCGCGGTGTCCGCCTGCATGTTCACCCCTATCGTAAGGGGTCGAGTCGGCGAAGAGCATATCAAAGCTCCAAAGGGTGAAGACAAGATAGACATTCTCTTCGCTTGCGATCTGGATAGCACTGGCCAGGCTGGGCAAGAAATTGGCATCAAGACCGGTCACTGCGCCGCCACTGTTCGCATTAAATTCTGGCGCCCCCCGACCATCGGCAAACAGCCACCAGCGCACAGTATTAGCCCCTTGCTGGCGAAGCGCACGAAACATCGAACGAGTTGCGTTGGCATCATAGGTGTGTTGATTCCACTCTTCGACCGTGCCAAAATCGGCGCCGAAGCCACCATTGAGCCAGGGTACGTTTGCACCTAGTAGAAACCAGTGTCCGCCAAAACGTGGAATCAGGTGTGAACGATCACCAGGACATCCTGCCGAGGTAGTAACAGTTGGTGAGACAAGCGAAAGAATACCGAAGAGGAGAGCAATCCAGGCTAATCGTCGTGTATAAGCCATGATGAGCCTCTTTGTAGTTTGGTTGATAAGTAACCCTCATTGACTCACCCTCCGGTACTCTAGCACTTGATGAAAGAAATGTCATCATGTGGTAGTTAAGTCTATAGTCCTAAAAACATTGTTCATGTGTTCTATAAATTCACGAAACGCTGTAAGGCAGCGTGTACGCGATCCAGTGCCTCATCGAGTTGTGATCTGGGGCAACCAAAGTTGATACGGATAAATCCTTCACCACCCGGGCCAAACATTGCCCCGTCAGAAAAAGCCACTCGTACTTCATCGAGGAAGAATCGGTAGGGGCTGGTTGCGAGCGGTAGGTCACGGCAATCAATCCAACCGAGATACGTCGCTTGCGGCACTGTACAGCGGAGTGGTGCCATTTCGGTGGTGATGCGCGTGACATAGCGATCACGATTAGCGGTAAGATAACGCAACAGCGCTGTCAGCCATTCATCACCATGTTCGTAGGCAGCCAGTGCACCGGCGAATCCAAACACGTTCACATGCGGCACAATACCGGCTGCAGCGCGACTCACCTGGCGGCGTAATTCAGGATTGGGGATGATCGCCATACTACAGCCGAGGCCAGGAAGATTGAAGGTCTTGCTCGGCGCCATGAGCGTAATGGTATGTGCTGCAATATTCGAATCGAGCGCAGCCAGGGGGATATGTTGCGTATCCCCTAGCAATAAGTCGCAGTGAATTTCGTCAGAGCAAATAATGACATTCCGCTCAATGCAAATCTCGGCCAGGCGTCGCAGGGTTGGCGGATCATATTCGAGACCAACCGGATTGTGTGGATGGCTGAGCAGCAAGAGTCGAGTGCGTTGGTGGATAGCATCGGTAAAGGTATCAAAATCAATAGCGTAAGTGAGCGTGGACCCGGAAACGGTCAATGCTAGCGGACAAGTGTCGATCTGGCGTTGCTGATTACGCGGTGCACTCAGGAAAGGCGGATAAGCTGGAGTCAGAGTAAGGACACTATCACCGACCTCACCAAACGCCCGACAGAGCACATTAATCGCCGAAACCAATCCTGGCAAAAAGAGGATCTGCTCCGGCTGAACATCCCACTGATAGAGACGAGCCATACGCTCACAAATCACTTCGGCCAAACGATGCGGATGGGAGGGATAGCCGAATACAGCGTGGGCAGCCCGTTCCTGGAGTGCGGCAACTACCGCCGGTGGTGAAGCAAAATCCATATCAGCTACCCACATTGGTAAGACATCGGCCGGATACTGTTCCCACTTGATACTACCGGTACCTCGGCGGGGAATGATCTGATCAAAATTGAAGTTGCTCATTGACTGTGTCCTTACAGCAATAAAAGGCGCGTGGTAGCCATCAATACAACCACGCGCAGTTCATTATCATCCTTGCCATCGCTATCTGCGGCTAAAGAGTTCCATCTGTTGTTCCTGATACTGACCGATTGACCGATACTTTTGATAACGTTCGCGCAAGATCGTCTCAATATCCCGTTGCTGCAAATCGGCCAGATGGAAACGAAGCCGTTCACCGACAGTTGTAATCGCGGCTAGCCGGTCAGTATGTGCACCACCGGGTGGTTCGGGGATCACCTCATCGATAATGCGCAACTCGTAGAGATCAGACGCGGTAAGTTTCAACGCCTTCGCTGCTTCTGGGGCTTTCGCTGCATCACGCCACAAGATCGACGCTGCTGCCTCTGGTGGTGCTACCGAATAGATAGAGTTTTCTTGCATCAAGATACGGTCAGCAACACTGATTGCCAGGGCGCCACCACTTCCACCTTCACCGATCACGACCGCGATGCTGGGTACCCGCAACGTTGTCATCAGCATGATGCTTTCCGCAATGGCATTTGCCTGTCCGCGCTCCTCCGAACTCTTGGTTGGATCGGCAGCCGGCGTATCGACAAAACAGATCACCGGCAGACCGAACTTTTCAGCATGGCGCATGAGGCGCTGCGCTTTGCGATACCCTTCAGGATGCGGCATTCCGAAATTACGGCGCATATTCTCGCGCGTATCGTTGCCTTTCTGATGCCCAATAACCATAACCGTCTGACCGGCGAAGGTTGCCATGCCGCCTACCATTGCCGGATCATCGCCGAAGCGACGGTCGCCATGTAGCTCGACAAAATCTTCACACAGCGCCGCGATGTAATCGAGCGTGTGCGGTCGCTGCGGATGTCGCGCTAATTGCACACGATCCCAGGGAGTCAGGGTTTGTGGAACAGGAGTCTCTTCCATGCCATGCCTCACGTGGCGCTACATAATTGGTTGCGGTAAGGTTGCTCTTCGGGTTGCGAGATCGGCTCTCGTTGCAGGTATTGGGCGCTGATTGTACAGGCGAAGGATCTTGGCCAGTGTATCGCGCATTTCACTGCGCGGCACGACCATATCGATCATGCCGTGTTCAAGCATGAACTCTGCGGTCTGGAAGCCGGCTGGCAACTTCTGACGCATGATCTGCTCGATCAAGCGCTTACCTGCAAAACCAATATTTGCTCCTGGTTCAGCAATAATAATATCGGCGACCGAGGGGTAAGAGGCGGTAACGCCACCGTAGCAGGGATCAACGAGCAGAGCAATATGGGGTTGGCCGACAGCCGCCAGGCGGGTCAGGGCCATAGTCACTTTGGCCATCTGCATGAGGCCAATGACCCCTTCTTGTTGACGAGCCCCGCCTGAGGTATTGATGGTGAGCAATGGTACACCCAGTTCAGCAGCCCGCTCAGCGGCGCGAGCCATCTTTTCACCATAGACACTACCCATCGAAGCGCCCATAAAGGAGAAATCAGCAACTGCGATGCAGAGTCGGATTCCATTAATCGCACCAACGCCTGATATGACCGCATCAGCCATTCCGGTGCGCTGCTGGGTTTTGACCAGCTTATTTGCGTAGCTCTCCTCGTCGGCTACAAAACCGAGTGGATCGGTCGGAAGTAAGTTGGCATCCATTTCACGGAATGAACCAACGTCGAGCAAACCGAGCCACTCGTGGGCACTCATACGCATGTGATGGCCGCACTTGGGGCAAACCTTCAGGTTGTCGTTGAGCTGTTTTTTGTAGATAAGCTCACGACATACGCTGCATTTTACCCACAGATCATCAGGGATTTGAGCGCTCTCTTGATCCTCGCGTCCGGTAAATCCTTTGCGACTAAAGCGGAAAAACTCTTTCACTGCTCCTGCTCTTTCACTTGGCGCGAATGTGCGCGTCGGCTAGTGATTTTATTCACAGTACGTCGGTTGCTCTATATTATAGCATGACCTGAGACGGAACAATATGGTTGATACATAAAAAGATACGCTTGATGACTATTGTATATTCGATGGTATCACACTCGTTTCAGCATAAACGCCGCGTCTGCCTACCCAATTGGCCCGGCAATAATTGCGAGCGCATCTAAGAATGTGATCAGAAACTCGTGGTTTTGATCAGGCGCTCAGCAGGGGCGTCGGCTGAAGGGGCGAGCAACGAATCGCCTCATCAACGAAGTGGGCTGTTGATAAGACTTGGCCATTGCATCTCCAGAATGATACGAGGAACGGTGGCGGGGAACGCTTACGTCTTTTCGACGCGATAGAAACGGGTAGCACCGGGTTCAGCGCTGGTGCTGCGGAGCACGCCTGGCGCCCCCTTACCTTCCCTCCTAGACCCCTTCCTTACCCAGTGGTTATGGGTACGGGGCGTGCCCAATGAGAAAGCTGGGTTTTTGATCATACTTTCAAGTATGTTCTAAAGTGCTTTCCTCCCCTAATGAATGATACCGCCAGTACCAGACTGCTCATAGAATATGTGACCTCCATCGAAGTCAGCGGCATCGAGACAGTCCGGCTCCCTGCTCCGTGTGCGCACTATCTGCCGAACCGTCGCCGGTACAGCGATGCACACCGATTGAGGCATCGTGATGCGCTCAGCGACGGTCATAGTGTGGTAGAACGGGTGCGGCATCCGGTCGTCTGTGGTACCTGTGAATCCCGCTCCTAACCCGCTTGACAAAATCCGCCAGGCTTGCTATACTCTTCCTCGTCAATCGCTCCGGCGATGACACGGAGGACGACCCACAGCGGTACGCTCCGCAACCAATT
>NZ_JPIM01000085.1 GCF_000735195.1 Chloroflexus sp. MS-G | reverse complement strand
ATCTTACCGCTGAACATCGTGCCGTGGACGATCATCATCTTGTGGGCTTTGGTGACCATTCCCTCGACCTTTGTTAATGTCGCGTTTACCATAGTCATGGGAGATGTCGCCGGACCACAGCGTCGTTATGCACTGATGAGCATGCGCTGGTCGAGTTTAGGACTGGCAACGGCAGTGACGGTAGCGACGGTAGGCGCCGTGCTTGAACTATTTCCTTTTCCATTCAATTATCAGGTAGTATTTATCGGATCAGTTGTCGGCGGACTGCTCAGTTTCTTCTTTTCGCGGTCGATCACCTTACCCGACCGCAATCCAACACCACGGCAACATGGCGCCGAATCACTGCGTGATGCCCTTCATCAAGCGCCACTACCATTTGTGCAGTACGCATTGAGTGCATTTGTCTTTCGGAGTGGGATTGCGATGGCAATCCCGCTTATACCACTCTATTATGTGCGTGAAGCCGGGCTGAACGATGCCTGGATCGGTCTGATAAGCATGATCGGCAACGGTGTATTGCTGATTGCATACGCGGTATGGTCAGCAGGTGTGCCACGTTTAGGGAACAGAGGAGTATTGCTTGCCAGTAGTTTCGGTATGGCATTGTACCCGTTTGGGCTAGCTGCCACCGACACCCCTCTAATCATGGCTGTACTGGCAGGGATAGCTAACTTTTGTGTCGCCGGGAACGATCTGGTCAACTTTGATCTGGTATTGAGTACCATTCCCGCCGAACGGCAGGCGACATACATTGGGGTTTTTCAGACATTGCAAAACCTGGCGCTCTTTGTCATGCCGCTGATCGCAACTTCACTCGCCGACCAGATTGGAATCAGCGCTACCTTATTGGTGGCCGGTCTCATACGCTTGTTGGGTGTGGCACTCTTTGCATGGTTGCGCATTGGGTAACTTGCGAAGTCGCCGCGTGATGCACATATGGTAGCTATGTCACAACCCACACTTCGTACTATCTCGGTGATCCGTCGTGGCTATGGACGACGTTACACCGACTTACCAATTGATGAGCTGTCTCAGCAGCGAGTCATGATCGATTGCACAGGTGGCTATCTTAAACCAACAATGATTGATTTACAGCCTGATGATCTGGTGTACTGGCGGGAACAGGGACGATATGTAACTGCCCGGATCGAGCGTGTGCAACGCGATGAACGACGTTTGATCGCCTGGCTGCGCGATGTAAAGGTGATGCCGGAAGACTTTTTTCCGTATTGAGCAGCTTGCTATGCGTTTGCCGTTCGTGTACAATGCCTGCGGTTTCTATAGGTACTGCGCAGCGCACTGAAATATATGTCGGTGATTGAAAACGTTGATCGGCGCTGGACTCCAACAGTAGAACAGCTTTGTTATACAGGGATTGCCATTCTGGCAATCATCAGTCGCCTGTGGGCATTGGGTGATCGGGCATTACACCACGATGAGACACTGCATGCAGCCTATTCCTGGTTTCTCTACAGTGGTCGTGGCTACATGCACGATCCTTTGTTGCACGGCCCACTCCTCTACTTTCTAGGTGCGCTGTTTTTCTTTCTGTTTGGTGATAATGACACGACAGCACGTCTTAGTGCAGCTCTGGCTAGCATTGCTCTCACGCTCAGCCCGATATTGTTACGCCCGGTGATTGGGCGACGGGCAGCATTAATGGCGAGTCTCTACTTACTGATCTCGCCGGTAGCCCTCTACGTTGGACGCTTTTTCCGTCACGACATTTTTTCGGTTGTTTGTGAAATCCTGGTATTCGTGGCAATTGTGCGCTACGCTGCCGATCCACGTCCACGCTGGCTGTACCTGGGAACAACAGCACTAGCGCTCATGCTGACCAACCAGGAGACGACGTACCTTTATATTCTGATCTTCGCTTTCCCTCTCGCGATCCTGTTCTGCTGGCAGGTGTATCGACCGGGCATCGCCATCATTGCCGGTCTCGGTATCGGGCTGGCACTGCTGATATTTGTCTTGCCCGGTACCGCAGTAGTTGATGGTGCGCACCACGCCAAACGCGATGCCAACGGTTTGATTGAAGTTGCCCAACCCGGCCCTATCTTCGGCTGGCCACCACTCGAAACCGAAGACAACGGGTATGCTCTGCTGGTACGTAATCGGGCTGATACTGACGGTGATCGTACTGTCTGGGAAAATGCTGTGCGGTACCTGGCCGACATCGGTCGGTTTATAAACCATCCAGCGATCATCAGTGCCATCTTGCTGGTGACGATTGGATTGGGGATGTTCATCTGGCTGATCTGGTTTCGATGTGACGCCGCCGGGATAACACCATGGGATTATGCTATCGGGCGTGGTGAACCGGCTGCTCGCTTATTGCTCAGTCTGGGAACTGATCGGCGCTGGCAGGGCGCATTGATCATCTTCGCCACGATTTATACGCTCTTCTTTACTGCAATGTTTACGAACGTGCTAGGTCTCATCTCAGGAGTGGCCGGTTCGCTGCTCTACTGGCTGGCCCAGCACAACGTTCAACGTGGAAGCCAGCCGGCCCACTACTATGCAGTCATCTTAGCAACCTACGAGCCGTTACTCTGGTTAGGGATGATCATCGGCCTGCCATTGGTGATACAGGCAGTACGACAACGACGACCAGAGGCGTTTGCAGTAGGTTTGATTGCCTGGTGGGCCATCGCCTCGTTTGCGATATACTCCTGGGCCGGCGAGAAGATGCCGTGGCTAACGATCCATATGACGCTACCGTTCACCCTGCTGCTGGCATGGGGAGTGAGCAGGTTACTGGAGCTGGCCCAACAGCAGGTAATGTACTGGCAACAACTATGGGCAGAGTCGGCAGTTCCGGCCTCGGCAGAGGATAACGCCGTAACCGGGCACACCGCTCAGAGTGGCGCCGGTGATCTGCCAGCGCAGAATACGACTAACCAGCGATGGCTTGATGATAATCAAGCAGGTTTCCTGGGCCTCCCCGCAGGTTCGTTGGTCGGATTTGGTTTGCTGTTCGGGTTAATCATCTGTCTAGGCTTTCTCTTGCTCTCAATTACGATTGCTGCTGGGCCAACGTCACCCATTCAACCCTGGATGGCATTGCTCTTTACCCTAACCCTGTTACTGCTGCTCGTCATTGGAAGCTGGCTCCGTTGGGGTTGGATCGTGACTGCGACCTTAACCACAATCTGCCTGATCCTGGCGGTTGGCCTCTATACAGTGCGTGGCAGTATCCGTCTGGCCTACCAAACCGGTGACGTAGCCCGTGAGATGATGGTTTACACTCAGACATCACCCGATGTGATGCGGGTGGTACGTCGTCTGGAAGAGGCAGCAATGCGGCGAGCAGGGGGAACCCGTCTTCCGCTGATGTACGATAACGAGACGGTCTGGTTGTGGTATTTACGTGATTGGCCCGGCGCGATCTATGTACCGGGAGGAAGACTGAATGGACCGCCACCTGCTGAGGTGCAGGCGGTGTTGATCTTGCAAGAGAATCTCGACCGCTACCCCGAAAATCGCACCTATCTCCAGGGATTTGTGCTGCAACGTTACCCCTTGCGCTGGTGGTTTCCAGAAGATCAGGTGTATCGTATCAGTAGATTCAATGGTGGATCGCTTCTTGAACGCCTGTTCCGCAATCCGTTCGATTACGAGACCACGGCGCAGTTGTGGCGATATTTGATGTTCCGGCAACCACCTGCCGGTTTAGGCTCAACCGATTTTGTCATCGCAGTGCGACCAGAACTGGCCCGTCAGATCGGGATCGGCCTCGGTGGTACGCTACACATGGACAATAGCAGATAGACGTTCTGGTTCATGAGGTTATGGCAACACAGATATTCTCAACCGGGCAGGTGCTTAACCAACGCTTGCGCATAGACTGGCTCACCTGGGAAACAGCAGCCTACACCTTAATCGTTATTGCCAGCATCGTAGCTCACCTCTGGGGTCTGGATCGCATGGCCCTCCACCACGATGAGTCGATCCATGCCTGGTCGAGCTGGCGGCTTTACACCGGCGCGGGTGCCTTCTCGTGCTGGAATGGTCTTGACGAAAACGGAAACGCACGAGGTGGCCTCTACCACGAGACTTACTGCTACGATCCGGTCTATCACGGGCCATCACTCTATTTTCTGACAGCACTTGCCTACTTTTTGTTTGGCGACGGCGATGCCCAGGCCCGCTTACCAATGGCCCTGGCCGGGATTGGTCTGGTGGCATCAGCCTGGTGGCTACGACCGTATCTTGGGCGTGGAGGAGCACTGGTTGCAGCACTGTTGCTTGGTTTTTCACCATCTTTGCTCTACTACACCCGTTTTGCCCGCCACGATGGCTTGATGGTGTTGTGGGAGTTGTGGATGGTGATCGGCGCATTACGGTGGATTGATACCGGTCAGCGCCAGTGGTTGTACCTGGTTGCATTAGGCCTGGCACTGGCTATTGCAACCCATGAACTGTACTATATTTTGCTCTTCATCTTCGGGGTATTCGTGTTCATGCGGTTGCTGGCCGAGAGCCGTCTGGCCCGTTATCAAAATATTGTGCTGCTGATCGTGATCGGTCTGTGCCTGGTGCTCATGGTCCTCAATCCGCCGCTGCCGTTTGGGCGTGGCCTGTATGTTGGCGAAAAGGCATTCCTGATCGCGTCGGCGCTAGTGCTGGCCTGGCTGTGTCAGCGTCTGTGGCCACCCGAACCGGTGTTGACCACTCGCTTGCGTGCATTGTGGCAAGAGGAACGAACGACTCTCTGGACGGCCCTGGCTATTCTCGGTGGAGTGTACCTGGTGCTCTACACCAGTTTCTTTACCTACCTGCCCGGCGCCATCGATGGAATTACCGCCGGTCTCATCTACTGGCTGGGGAGCCAGCAAGAGTATGCACGTGGTGATCAGCCCTGGTACTACTACCTGATGCTTCTCCCCCTCTACGAACCATTGGCAGTGATCAGTGGCTTAGGCGTTGTCATCGCAATGGTGGTCGCCGTTGTGCGACGACAATGGTTCTCCGGGCAAACGGCGCTATCCACAACCGCTGAGGAAACAAGCGATCCTACCGGGAAAGATGTTGACGAAACAGCGCGACTCGTTGCTCCAGCGCCATGGCCCCTCTACCCGCTGTTGATCGTCTTCTGGTTCTTTACGGCAACCATCATCTTTTCGTGGGCTGGCGAAAAAATGCCTTGGCTGGTTGTGCACATGGCGCTGCCGGGGAATCTCCTCGCAGCGTGGGTTGTCGGGCGCATGATCGATGTCGTCAACCGAGCACGGGTCGTCCGGCACATCTGGCTCATTCCACTCCTCATCCTCCTCTTGGGGGTGGCTGTGGGCGTTGCCTTCTGGCGGTTGAGTAGCGGTGGTCAGACGGCGATATTGCAGGCCATCATTCCACTCCTGATCATTTTCGGGTTGATTTATGCCTTCCTCTCACTCATCACTCAACTGCATTTGCGTGCAGTCAGCGCGGCGATTGGTCTGACCGGCGCCGCTTTACTGGCCGCCTACATGATTCGGGCAACGTGGCTGGTGGTCTATGATCACCCAGATGTACCTATCGAACCACTGATCTATACTCAGACCGCACCGGATGTACCACGCTATGCGGCTGATATTCGCGAGTTGGCGATTAATCTTACTCGGGGCAACCGGGGGCCACAAGACCCCACTGGCGGGTTGACTATGCCACTCATTCTTGATGGTGGCGACAAAACCGCCGAAGGCTCATTAGCCTGGCCATTGCAATGGTATCTGCGTGATTTCAAGAATATCAACTGGGTGAATGGGAGCGAATTGGGTCGTGTGCCATCAGTTGATCAACTGACCGTAACAATGCCCGATGGCAGACGTGATCTGGCTCCGATTGTGATGCTGTATCGCCCCTTTGTGACCGACCGACTCCGCGATATACTGCGCGAGTCGTATGTACAGCCTTACGGTCCAGTAGGAATGTTCAACTGGTGGTTCCCAGAAGGCAACAAATGTGCACCACAAAGTCCTGGATATAAACGATTTTATTACAGTACCTGGACGGCAGCCGCAGCCAAAGAAGATTGTGGCCGTGATCTCAGTAACGAGCTACACGGGCCATTTGACGTGTTACTCTGGCCATTTCAACGTGAAAACTGGCCGACTCTAGGACGTTATCTTCTCTTCCGTCAACTTCCCGAACCGCTCACGCTGAATGGACGCGAAGTTGAGGTGTGGTTGCGCCGCGACCTGGCCGGAGGAGTCGGTCAAACCACAACTGTTGTCGCAGCACCCGAATTACGACTGGCTGCACAAAACGAGATTCGATTGTCGAATGGTAGTAGCGGAGCGACCGGTATCGCTATTGATCAACAAGGACGAATCTTCATTGCCGATACATTCAATCATCGGATCGAAGTCTTTACATCCGATGGTTCGCTCATTCGCAATTTCGGTACACAGGGCAATGGTATCGATCAGTTCTACGAACCGCGTGGCTTGGCCGTTGATCCGCAGGGTAATCTCTATGTAGCCGACACCTGGAACGCCCGCATCGTCAAGTACAGCGCCGACCTGCGCCCAGTAGCAAGCTGGGGTAGTGGCGATATGGATCTCGGTGATGGACGACGGGCAACAATCACTGAGGGGGATCCGGCACGGAATGCGGCTGCACCACTAGGCTTTTTCGGACCACGTGGCGTTGCGGTTGATGCTGACGGGAATGTGTATATAGCCGACACCGGTAATAAACGGATTGTTGTCACCGATAGCAACGGTCAATTTCTCTATCAATTCGGTGGTGCTGGAAGCGCCCCTGGTCAATTCAATGAACCGACCAGCCTGGCGTTTGATGCCGCCGGTAACTTGTATGTCGCCGATACCTGGAACGGGCGTGTACAGGTCTTTGCCCGTACTGCCGACGGTCGGATTGATCCGATACCCTTGACAACGTGGCCGGTACCAGGGTGGCAGGCCAATACTTACGATGATCCGATGCTGGCAGTCAGCCCTGATGGCACTGTGTACGTAGCAGTACCAACCCGCCAGTATGTGCTCACATCGCAGGCCAACGGTACGCCTCTGCTACGCTGGACAGGAGTGGGCAGCGATGGCGTACCAATCGCCAGTCCAAGCGGCATTGCCGTCGCCGCCGATGGGAGTGTCTGGATTGTTGATCGACTCGGCGGGCGAGCTGCACGCTTTAGCTTACCGACACTTGCACCATCAACGCCATGATCACCGATTTTCGACATCTCAATCATACCGTTTCACCAGCAGCCTCTGAGCTAAGCGAAGCCTGGCAGCGGAGTCTGAGCCGGTTGGGTGACTACACCGCTATCATAGTACGTGCTTTGAGTCTACGTCCGCAAAACGCAACCTTATACCGCCAAACTGAGCGTCATATCCTGGTGCGCTTAACTTTACCTACTGAGCATGTCATCTTACGCATCTCCCCGGAAGACGATCTGGCGGCACATACCACATTTTTACGCGGCCTGGCGTTGAGCAGTGTTCCCGGCGCACGGATCATCCAGCGCGATCTGAGTAAGACATTCGTACCGTTTGCGTATACGCTTGAAAGTTTCGTCACCGGACAAACAGCAGCCGAGTTACACGATGAGCACCTCCTGTACGGCATTGCTCGTCAGGCAGGGCGGGCACTACGGCGATTACACCGTCAAACGATGCCCGGCGCCGGACGCCCAACAAGCAATGGCCGCTGGCCACGGTTGAGCTGGCGACATGTGTTGATCGCTATCGGGCAGCGTCTGGCCGGTTTACCAACCCCACAACTCATCTTCAGTGCGGAAGAGGTTGCAATGCTGCAAACCATTCTTCAAGACCCACGAATCGACTGTGCGATGCCAGTACTGATGCATGGAAACTTCGGCCCACAGGCAGTACGATGTACGGTTGGTGGTCAACACGTCCATCTGGAAGCGCTGGAAGAACCGGGATGGTTCATCAGTGGTGACGGTTTATTCGATCTTGCGTTTGGGATGCGAGCACACTTGCCGGCAGCCTGGCGGGAAGGACTGTACGAAGGATACTGTAGTGCCGGCATGCTCAGTCCGGCAGAAACTGAACGGTTCCACCTGTTACACCTGTTAAGTTGTGCGTGGAGTGCCTGCGATCGCTATGCGCACGGATTGCCGCATGAGCAGGATGTGGAAGAAGTACGGCGCATATTGGCGAGCGTGGCATCTGGTTGACAACGTTTCGTCGTTCAGATCGAGGATGAAACATCAGCCGGCGCAATGTACAAATACTAGCCGAGACAGCGGGTAAACTGCTCCCTCCGCGATAGTACGATGTGCACGGGATAGACTTGTAGGGGCAAGGCACCACCTTGCCCCTTGTCCAAATGTTTTATCGGTGTCAGGCTGGTTGCGAGTCGTGTTGTACTCAGGAACGTTTTATCCATCGGTTCTGAGTAGACACCCTCTCACTCTAATGTACGCAGATACGCCATCAAATCAGCCATCTGCTCATTGGTGAGCGGCGTAGGTGGCATATAACCAATACTGCCTGATCCACCAGTTCTAATCCATTCGGCAATATTCGCTTCACTACGCTCTTTCCCATTCGGCAATAGCCCCTGATAGTCTACCCCATCAGGCAACTTTGGCCCCTCGATACTGAACAACCCGGCCAGACCTGGGCCAAGCAGGGTATTTGTTGAAGTAGAATGACAACCAGCACACGAAGCGAATACAGTCTTACCACGATTGGGATCACCTTTCGCCGAGAGCGACGTATCAGCAAGTGCTGGTGGCAATTCAGTATTAGCCACACTAGCCGCTGCCGAAGAATTGCTTAATGCAACAACTTGATGGGCTGCGTTTCCCTGATCAGTAGTGGCAGGTTGGCTGATTACAGCCACTGCCTGGTTGCTAGGGTCGGGACCAGTTGAAGACGTGTGAGTGGTGCTGGCACATGCCGCAAGAATGGTTGATAGAATCAACACATACATCCAGTAAAGCACTTTTTGCATGGTCTTCTCTCCTGTGAGTAGATAACGTCTAACACTGACGGAGTCGTTACCAATACCAGAATTTGTCAATGCCCGAGTCGCTTCACCAGGTTCGATCTAACAGCATCTCTTTCCAGGCTTTTCGGCGCTTTCAGATTTTGGTCGTGTTTGCCACGGATGTCGTTCACACCCGCATGACGGTCCTCGATCCACGCAGTCCCAGGGTGCGTGAGCCGCTGACCCGGGTTGTATGGTCATTCTGGATCAGGACTACCCGTCAATGGTCAGGGTGAGTAAAACCTGCCCTTCCTATGCGCAATCACGGTCATCAGTGGTGAGATGATAGGGAAACGGTCGCAGAGCACATCAGAACGAGAAGCTGCACGTGCCCTGCCTGATGCTCTGTGGATAGGTTAAGAACCCGACACTACTACGCTCGTTTCGCTTTCCGCTCCCCGTTCCTCTCACCTGGAAAGGGTGAAAACTCCGCACAGCCCTAGTCGCTTTCTTTACCCTAGTATATCGGGATATAAGCAGTATACTTTGTCGATCTATAATTGAGAAGATCCAAAGAAATCAACATCGTGATCTGAACGGATCGATCCAGGCATATTTCTTATCGCTTTCGTGTATACAATCTTCCACGTTACGAATAATTTTTCCACTCAGCAAAACAGAAACGACAGCTCTGCATGGATACTGTGCTATCGTGGACTAGGCATGGAGCCGTTTAGATGAAGAATGAAACATTCTGCCTGTCAGGTATCGCTCATGACAGAGGGCCATGCACAAACATCCTGCCTGTTACCGCATCAGTTGAGACGGAACCTCGAAGCTCTGTGATGGTAGGGACCTCCTACAAGGATGCGTTATCGCAACGATGACGTAGCGGCAACGTGTTGGCAATGCCCGTCACTGCGGGCTGATGCTGCGCACGGTAATCACCTATCGTCACTATCCAAACCCAAACCGCTCCCATAAAGGGAGCGGAAGGGAACGTTGGCACAAACAACTATCGGCAAGGGAACGTCAATCACTCCCTCAGACCTGGGTTACGAGTGCTGCGCAGCGAGTGTTGACCGTGGGTAAGTGGTTGGATCGGGGGTTACTGTAGGTTCGGGGATAGGGCCGGTATCAGTCCAACCCTGGCTCTCGAGAGTCATCGGCACTTCGGCAATCACCATATCGTGGTTACAAACAATCTGGCAAGCAAGACGATACTGACCAAGCAGACCACGTTCGTTCAATTTGGCATATTCAGCAGCAGTCATCTCTTCAGGCTCACCTTCGGCGAACACAACCCGACAGGTAGTACAGCGGGCATTCCCACCGCAACGATGCCCGATCGCGATCCCGGCTTGCTCGATGGCCAGCACCAGCCTGGTCCCAGCCTCAACATTCACTGAACGCTCACCAATGGTGATTACAGGCATAATCCCTCCATCACAATGTCTTCTTACAATAGGGGTACATTTTCAAACTACCATCAAAAGAGTATCTCGTCAACCAGACATAACCGTAGTCAGAGCTGTTCCGAGTTCTCAGTACCCGTGCCGCAAAGCGTTTCTCACCTCTTCACCCTCCCTCAATCCCTTTCCGCCACCGGTGCGGAAGAGGAAGGAGCGATGAAGGTAGTTTGGGCATACACCCTGATAGTGTTTCTTGAGACGCAGTTGAGTTCTAGCACTGCAACCTCAGAACGTGAACCAGAAGAGGAGGGTTCATCATGCCAGAAAACTCAAAGAACCTCATCGAAGACCTGAATTTCTGAGCGCCTGTTAAAACCACGAGTTTCTAATCAGGCTCTTAGAATCGGTGAAGAAGCGCAACAGATTCTAGACGTTCCTCAGAGTACGCCGTGCGGCTTCAGGCTGGTAAACCAAACTATTACGATGTTTCGATACTGGTGAGACAAATAGTCGGCTATTGAACTATCAGACCACTACCACCGATCACCTCACCGATCTCCCAGATCGGCTGCCCAACCGCAGCGCATAGCGCTTGCAACGTGTTGGCAGCAATGGGCGGTGCAACGATCAGCAATCCGCCTGACGTTTGCGGGTCGGCCAGCAGCAGTTGATAGACAGGGGGAAGATTAGGAGCAAAGGTGGTAAACGAAGCGGCAAATTCAAGATTACGTCGTAAACCACCGGGGATCATGCCGGCTTCGGCATAGGCAAGTGCACCGGGGAGAGCTGGCACAGCACCGGCATCAATAATCAGGGATACGTTACTTTGACGGGCAATCTCACCGGCATGACCGAGCAGACCATAGCCGGTCACATCGGTAGCGGCATGAATTTCGACCTGTTCCATTAGTTCGGCAACACGCCGGTTGAGAGTCACCATGCTCTCGATAGCGCCTTTGAGATCAGCTTCGTTAACCGCATCACGCTTAGCGGCAGTCGTAATGATACCGGTGCCAAGCGGCTTGCTGAGCAACACCCGATCACCGGATCGCGCTCCGGCTTTCGTCACAATGCGCCGTGGATCGATGAGACCGGTCACACACAAGCCATACTTTGGTTCACGGTCGGTCACCGTATGACCTCCAACTACGACCGCGCCGGCTTCAGTGGCTTTATCGATACCGCCCTGCAGAATGGCCGAGATGATCGATTGATCGAGGTTATCGGGAAACGCTGCAATAGCTAGCGCGAGAATCGGTTTCCCCCCCATGGCATACACATCGCTGAGCGCGTTAGCCGCAGCGATAGCGCCATAGGTGTATGGATCATCGACAATCGGCGGGAAGAAGTCAACCGTTTGCACAAGCGCCGTGTCGCTATTCAGTTGGTAGACGGCGGCATCATCGCTTTCGGACAAGCCGACTAACACCTGCGGGTGAGCAGGTGTGCGAAGCGTAGCCAGCACTGAAGCAAGGGCGCCCGGCCCCAACTTTGCTGCTCAGCCAGCGCATGATGCCAGGGTTGTCAATCGAATTTGTTCGCGTTTGTCCATTGTTGACATTCCAGAAACAATTTATCTATCAGCGTACTTATTATAACTCAAACCATCTCATTACGCCCTTATGCAACCTAGAAGAGAGGGGGCAACGTTTCCGGTTTGCGGTCGTATGTGACACGTCAATGAACGTTATGTATTTACCTGTAGTATTCCCTAATCTGCGCTATTTGCCTGAAAACGCAGTAGGGGCGCACGGCAGTGCGCCCCTGCCAATGGGAGGTGACGCATCAGGGATGCACGGCAATGCATCCTGCTCTAACCGGTAGTTCGGGAACCCGCCTTTACCGTGCGACCGTTCAGTGTCGGTTGCTTGACACGCCGATGGGATAGCGCGTAAGCGATTCCTTCCTGCAATGTTGCTTTGGTCACAATCCCCCGAAGATCAGCACCGAGATACACGATCGTCTGCGCGATTTCTGGGCGAATACCGGTCAACACCACTTGCGCACCAAGCATACCTGCTGCCTGAGCAGTACGCAGCAGCGCACTGGCAACCTGCGTGTCAACGACCTTCACCCCAGTAATATCAATAATGGCAATCGTCGCCTGATACTGAGCAACGCCGGTCAACAAGGTCTCCATGATGCGCTGAGCGCGGCTGGTATCAATCGCACCGATCAACGGCATTGCGACCACACCATCGGCAATCGGTAACAGAGGTGTACTCAATTCGTGCAAAATCGCTTGCTGCGCCTCAATGATCTGTTCCTGTAATGCAATGGTCTGGCGCTCACGCTCGGCCTGGCGTTGTTCGGTAATGTCGCGAATCATTATAAGCACATCATCTCCGCTGAACGTCATCCGCGCTTCGTAATCGCGCATCTGACCATCTATCTGCATCTGATACTCATAACGTTGCAAGGTACCGGTGCGTTTCAGCTCTGCCAGATGATGAGCTGTCAAGTTGGCTAGCTCTGGCGGCAGCACTTCGGTGAAATGGCGATTGAAAAAATACTCCGGTGGAACTGCTGGGTTAATCTCGTTTGAATGGTAATCTCGAAAAACCCCATCCTGCGATAGGAGAAAAATGAGATCAGGCAGCGCCTGTAAGAGCGACCGGTGACGCTGCTCGCTGGCGCGGAGTTGCTCTTCAGACTTCAATTGCTCAGTTACGTCGTGGTTTATAATTCCATAGCCAATTATCTGTCCCTGCTGATCGCGCAATACTGGAATAGACACATAGGCTGTGATGATTGAACCGTTATCGTGCATATAGCGCAATCTGGCATAGGTATCATGGCCGGCTGCTACCTGGCGGATGAGCACTTCAAGCTGATCACGGTCATCGGGATGGATTAAGGAAGGCCAGGATTGCCCAATCAGTTCACGATAGCCCAACATTGCGACAAATGCCGGATTGGCATAGCTAATTTTCAACTGGCGATCAAGCAGACCGATCCCATCCGGTGCATTCTCGACGAGCAATTGAAGCGTTCGCCGCTCTTGCTCTTGCTGCCGTTGCTCAGTAATATCCTCGTAGAATCCCAATACTCCCACCACATGATTACGACGCACCAACGGTACTTTACCGGTGCGTAGCCAGATGGTAGTGCCATCACCACGAGTGAGAGTCTCTTCAATATTCAGTTTCGGGCCAGACGCCATCACCGAACGATCGCTTGCCTGATAGTCGAGCGCTCTTTTTTGCCATGGGAGGTCGAAATCGGTCTTACCAATGATCTCTTTGAATGTGCTCAGACCGGCATCAGCCAAAACACGACGGTTACAACCGAGAAAGCGCGACTCTTTATCCTTCCAAAAGATACCTATCGGGAGATTGTCAATAACGTTATGCAACATCTCACGCTGTTCATACAACTCCTGACGTAAGCGGTGAAGAGCGGAAATATCTTGACCGATTGAGGTAAAGCCGGTCACTGTACTATGCTCATCGTAGTGAACGACGACTGACCACAGGAATGAAAAAACGGTTCCATCGCGATGCAATACACGATTTTCGATCTCTACCGAACGCTGGTGTGCGGTGATCGCTTCAACCATGATCTGCTGCAAGCGCTCTCGATCATCGGGATAGGTGAAATCGAGTACCGACTTACCAATACACTCCTCCGGGGAGTATCCGAAATAGCGCTGCGTAGCAGGATTAGCAAAGGTAATGACTCCTTGATCATCGGATTCGGTAAGAACGAACCCGGTATATGACAGAACTGTATAAAAGCGTTCGATCTGACGAGGGGTAAATTCAGGTGGTGTTACAGATATACTCATCGGCTAGCCTCCAAAGCTGGCTCATGATGTCAAATCAAAAGTCCTGCCTTTACAGGCAGGACTTTTGATACTGTCAATATCTATACTTCCAGGGTACTGAATCGTGATAGGAAGTCTAATTCGGGGAAAGATAAAGGTGAAGATTGACAATTCTGGAGATAGCATGATACTGTAACTCTAACTTTAGCAGGTTTTTATCTGTAATTACACTAGTCTATCACCGTATATTGGCGTCTCTATCATATATGATACACGAGCCTAACGCTCTTGTCAACCAAATTTTTACCAGATGTAGGGGTTTTCAACGTTTTCATCCGGCCCATGGGATACGGTGGAAGCACGACCAGGAACGAAACGATCCTTGCGACACATTCAGCGAGTGTCTGTACGTTCTCCTTCACGTTGCTCCCAAGGGAATAACGCTACTCACCGATGATGCACACCACCAGGCGATAGTTATGCCCCTTTGTCTCCTTTGGTGGAAGAGAAAAGTGGCAAAGGAGTGGTGAGGGATTAACCCGCCCCCTTCTTTTCCCCTGGTGGGAAAGGAAGAGGGCGGGGGTTGGTGAGGGAGCTTTCATGTCGTCAACACGTCGTGCCGATATAACAGGCAATAGTTTCGCTCTTGTGCTTAGAACACAGGTGACAAACCTGCGCTCCGATGGAACATAAGCACGTCTCCCAGGCTCTTATCAATCATCGA
Organism: Chloroflexus sp. MS-G; assembly: GCF_000735195.1. Taxonomy (GTDB): domain Bacteria; phylum Chloroflexota; class Chloroflexia; order Chloroflexales; family Chloroflexaceae; genus Chloroflexus. Next base: position 4,548 of record NZ_JPIM01000085.1, on the reverse strand, counting down.
TGAACGAAGGTGTTGATCACACGTTAAGACTGTTTACGTCGTCACTTTTGAGACGAATCCCTCATCAAAACCGGGGATGACTATCTAGTTGTTGCACCAGTGCCTCGAACAGATCGCTCTCGGTGATAATACCGATAACGCGGTTCTGGTCATCGACAACAGGTAAACCGCCGATCTTATTCTCAATCATCAGTAAGGCAGCCTCGCGCAAACTAGTTTCTGGTGTAACCGCAATTGGGTTTTCAGTCATCACTTCGTACACTTTTACATTCCGTAGAGCCTGGGCAATATCGACCGGATCAAGGCCGGCGACACGCATAATATCGGCGCCGCGGATGTCGCCCTGAGTGATTATACCGCGCAATTCACCGGTATCGACAACGACCGGTAGCCGTCTGATGTCGTGCTCGCGCATCAGCGCCAGTGCTTCACTGAGTGGTGCAGCAAGATTGATCGTGATCGCCGGTGTGCGCATCCAAAAGCGGATCTCCTGTTCGGCCGGAATATCCGGTTTGGTTTTGTTTGCCATGGTGCGCCTCCTTGCGCTTACTGAACAATATCTCCGGTAACGATGATTGTACCATAGTAACGGTCTATTTACAGGGTATCACTTGCCCTCGTGTAGTAGTAATCTGTCAACCAGATGGATATGGTTGACAATACCCTACTGCTCTTCAGCCGATTCGGGTGGAAAGTGGTACAATACCTCTCGTCGGTAGAGGTAGGGTTGTCAGAGTTCTCAGTGCGCATATTGTGAAGTGTGCCTCTCATTCCCCCGCTCATCTTAAGGGAAGTGGGAGTGTGAGGCAGGGCTAGCACCCGATCTCGATTTGATGAGAGGGGCTTCAGCCGCACGTCGCAGGAGGCGAGCCAACGGCCCGCATGCTCAGGGGTTTGCCTGGTGTAGGCTTCGTTGTCGAGATGCGCGAGACGTTCAGTGATGTCGCTCCGTTTTTGAGCAACTCAGTCATCGAATCTAACCCGAAGCTGAAGACATTGGTAGAAGGAACGGAGGAAGGTTGTGCGCTGGTTGTTGCTGTGCTGGGGAGCACTGAGTTGGTTGGCGGCCTGTGCCGCACTACCGCCAACAACCGCTACCCCCACACCATCTACACCATCGGCAGTGTCATTATCAATACCATTAGCGATGGCACCTGTACCGACTGCAACAACACTGGTTGGTACAACCGATACGCCCCCAGCGCAAGTGCCGCCATTGCTGCCGTACCGTGTGGTGGCAAGCTATCCACATGACTCGCGAGCATGGACACAGGGTCTCATCGTTGCCAGGCCGGGTCGGCTCTTTGAAGGCACTGGCGATTACGCCAATTCCTCCCTCCGTGAAGTGGAGACAGAAACCGGTCGGATATTACGCCAGGTCGATCTCGGCGATCCGACACTCTACGGTGAAGGTATCGCTCAAATCGGTGATCGTATCTTTCAACTTACCTGGCAAAATCAGGTTGGCTTGATCTACGATGCAGCAACGTTCAATCGAATCGGTTCGTTTACATATCCCACACCACCCGCTACCATGCCCCGTGAAGGATGGGGCTTGACCTACGACGGCACACACCTGATAATGAGCGACGGCACTGCAACACTCTACGTTATCGATCCCGAACAGACCGTCACCACCGGTCAACTGGCGGTTAAGTATACGATTACCGTGAAAATTGGTAATCAACCACGGGACCGGTTGAACGAACTGGAATACATCAATGGCGCCATTTTCGCTAACGTCTGGTACAGCGACCAGATCGTGCGCATCGATCCGACGAGTGGTCAAGTCACCGGTATCCTCGATCTGAGCGGGCTGCTGTCGCCAGCGGAACGGGCTGCTGCTGATGTTCTCAACGGAATCGCCTACGATCCAGCAAGCGGGCTAATCTTTGTAACCGGCAAATACTGGCCACGCCTGTTTGCCATCGCGCTCGAACAGACTATTTATCTACCGATGATCTCCACCAGGGCAGATCAGTAATTCGTATTGCCCATCAGGGCCTTATCAGACAGGAGTCTTCTCATGACAACAGCCAGTGGTCTTCAGTATGTTGAAGTTCAGGCCGGTGATGGCGAGCAGCCGCAGCCCGGTTCGGTGGTCGCCGTTCACTATCGTGGCATGCTGGCCGATGGGAGCGTCTTCGATAGTTCGTATGAACGAGGGGAGCCAATCCGCTTTCCGCTTGGTGTTGGGATGGTCATTCCCGGCTGGGATGAAGGGATCGGGTTGATGCGGGTTGGCGGGAAGGCACGGCTGATTATTCCGCCGCACCTTGCCTACGGTGAGATGGGGTATCCTCCGGTCATTCCACCCAATGCCACGCTGACCTTCGATGTCGAGCTGGTTGAGGTGTTGCCGGGGCCACCCGAAGCCCCGCAAGACCTCCCCGCTGATCGCTACACAACCAGCGCCAGTGGCCTACAGTACGCCGATCTGACGGTGGGTGAAGGCGCCACCGCGATGGCCGGTCGCACAGTGACGGTACACTATACCGGTTGGCTCACCGATGGTAGCATGTTCGACAGCTCGCTGAGCAGGGGCGAGCCGTTTGTCTTCCCACTCGGCGCGGGCCGGGTCATTCGCGGTTGGGATGAAGGTGTGGCTGGGATGCGAGTGGGTGGACGCCGACAGTTGATTATTCCGGCAGCGCTGGCCTACGGCAATCGCGGTGCGGGTGGTGTGATTCCGCCAGGCGCGACCCTGATCTTTGAGGTGGAGTTGTTGGAGGTGCATTAATGCGGATCGAAGCCATCGAATTGCGACGGATCAGGCTACCCTACCGGACGCCGTTCGAGACGAGTGGCTGGCGCGAAGAGGCCAATCATTCAGTTATCGTGACCCTGCATAGCGAAGGTGCGGTCGGTTGGGGTGAAGCGCCGGTTGGCGTCGGGCCGTGGTACAACGAAGAGACGCAGGCGACAGCCTGGGTGATGATGCGTGAGATTCTGGCCCCGATGATATTGGGCCGTGATCTGAGCCGACCTGAAGAGGTTGATACCATCTTTGCCCGCGTGCGCGGCAATCGGATGGCGCGGGCCGGCCTGGAGTTTGCTGCATGGGACCTATTCGGGCGAGCGTATAGCAAGAGCCTGAGCGCAATGCTCGGCGGTACCCGACAACAGGTCGAAGTCGGGGTCAGCGTTGGCATTCAAGAGTCAATTGAAGCCCTCCTTGAAGTCGTTGACGGCTACGTAAAAGCCGGTTATCAGCGAGTAAAACTTAAAATCAAACCGGGGTGGGATGTCGAGCCGACTCGTGCCGTGCGTGAACAATGGCCTGATTTGCGGCTACAAGTTGATGCTAATAGCATCTACACCCTCGATCAAGCCGATCAACTGGCCTTACTCGACGACTTCGATCTGCTTTTGATCGAACAACCACTGGCCCACGATGACATTATCGACCACGCTAAATTACAACGGCTTCTACGCACACCCATCTGCCTTGATGAGAGCATCGTCTCACCTGAACATGCCCGTTGGGCCATCGAGTTAGGAGCTTGCGGGGTCATTAATATCAAACCATCGCGAGTAGGTGGTTTCACGGCAGCCCGGCGGATTCACGACCTGGCCCAGGCAGCCGGTATCCCCGTCTGGTGCGGTGGAATGCTCGAAACCGGTATTGGCCGGGCGGCCAACGTTGCGCTGGCCAGTCTGCCCAATTTCAGCCTGCCTGGTGACATCAGCGCCAATGACCGCTATTTTACGCAAGACATCGTAACCAACCCTTTCACGCTCAATCCCGACAGTACGCTTAGCGTGCCAACTGGGCCGGGCAGCGGGGCTGAGGTCGATCTCGACCGCTTGCAGGCAGTAACGACCGATTATGTAATGTTGCGGGCGTAGATGGGTGACTCGGCCTTTCTCTTAATATCGGCAGGGGCGGGTTTGAAACCCGCTCCTGTGTGGATGTAATGGTTCTCATCCAAGAAATCCTTTCGTGATCGCAAGGCAAGATGATCTCAACCACATCGAACAATGATCAAACAACACTCAATTCAATGGATTGTAAGCGGGATTGTTGCGCTAACCGTGTTTGGCCTGCTGCTCTTCCTTATCAATAGCAACTGGCGCAGTCTGACCACGACGGCGACCCCAGTGCCTGAAGAACCCTGGCCCACGCTTCCCCCAACCTTTACCCCTCTACCGCCAACGGTAGCTCCGGCAGCACCGACGCTCATTCCTCTACCTGATCTACGCCGGGTCGATCCGGCAATTGAGCTGGCAATCAAGTTTCCGGTAACAACAGTAACCACGGTTCGCGGAGCGCAGAGCTTCTTCGGTCGCGACGAGATTACCCTCAAAGTCACAGCGGAAGTTCGCTTGGCAGTTGATCTGAGCCGGGCTGAAATCCGACGTGATGGCAATACTCTGCTGATCCGGTTGCCACGAGCAACAATTTCCGGCGAACCTAATCCGATTGAAATCGAGGTAATTGGTGAGTCACGACGTTGGATTGGTTCACAGATTACAGCCGCTCAAAATCAGGCATTAGCCCAGGCCCGTGCCGAGATTCGACAGCGGGTTGCCAACGATCAGGAATTG
>NZ_JPIM01000084.1 GCF_000735195.1 Chloroflexus sp. MS-G | reverse complement strand
AAGCACCCACGAGTCGTTGGGGCTGAGTTCAAGGGCACGGTTAAAATCCTCCAATGCTTCATTGTAGTGGCGAAGCAACCGATGCGTTTCACCACGCTCGGCAATAATCCAGGTAGCGTCTGGTTTCAATGCTAAGGCACGGTTAAAATCAGTGAGTGCTTCTTCGTAGCGTCCCAAGACGCGATAAACCTGACCACGACTACCTATGGCCCAAGCATAATCAGGCTGAAGTTCAACAGCTCGGTTAAAATCAGCGAGTGCTTCCTGGTAGCGACGCTGCAAACGAAACAATTCCCCACGCTCGGCAAGGGCACTGGCGTGGCTCGGCTCTAGCTCGATCACCCGACTGAAATCGGCTATTGCTTCATCAAGACGATTGACATTGCGGAACAACAAACCACGTTGATAGTAGACCCACGCATACTCGGGATCCAACTCCAGCGCCTGATTGAAATCGGCCAGCGCAGACTCCATCTCGCCAATAACCCGGAACGCCGCGCCACGACTTCCCAACGCCCAAGCGTAATTGGGATCGAGATCGATTGATCGAGTCAGATCGGCAATTGCTTCCTCGAAATCTTCGGCCAGTCGTCGTGTTTCACCACGTTCAGCGTAGAGCCACGCCAGATTGTTTTGTATGGCAATGGCTGCATCAAAATCAGCAATTGCTGCTGTAAAATTGCGCAGTTCCCGGTACGTTATGCCACGATGACCCAATGCCCAAAGATAGGTTGGATCTATGATCAGTGCCTGCGTAAAGGCTTCAATAGCTTCATGATGACACTGAAGTGCGCGAAGCGTTTCACCGCGCTCTGCATGTACCCACGCCAGATCAGGATTGAGTGCCAGTGCAGCATCAAAATCGGCCAGCGCCTCTGAATAGCGGCGTAATGCACGCCAGACTTGCCCACGGCTTCCTAATGCCCAGGGATATTCTGGTCGCAAGGCGATTGCCTGCGAAAAAGCGTGAATCGCCGCTTCATATCGGCGAAGCATACGTAACGTCTCACCACGCTCGGCGTGGTAGACCGGATCATCGGCTTCCAGCTCGCAGGCACGTGTCAGATCGGTCAGTGACTCTTCCAGCCGACCCAGTTCGCGCAATACCTGTCCGCGTTGAAAATAAGCCCATGCGTAAGTATCATCGATGGCAATCGCACGGTTAAAGTCGGCCAGTGCTGCTTCCCGTCGGTCATTAGAGAGATGTTCAAGACTCATCGTGGTCCTCTTTTCACTACGAATGATGATGAAACATACGACTAGTACCGGGGTGATGTTTCATCTGATCACCCTCGACGAACTGAACCGAGTAGTCCACCGAGACCTAACGAAACAATTTCGTACTTGCCAAGCTGTTCATTCGCCATCAAACGAGGTAAGATGAGATCGACGATATTTTGATCGCGGGAACGGACACACCCAGGGGCACCGATCAGCGGAATACGATCGGCACTACCGGGCACGTAAGCCAGTAAGAGCAGATTCCCTGGTTCAACCGGAGCACCATAATGAGCAATCTCGCCGCCGATCCGTCTGACCGCTCGCGGAATCACATCATCACGATCAACAACCGAAGTTTCACCAGCCGTTATGATCAAATCAGCACCGGCTGCCACCAATGATGTAATTCCAGCAGCGACTTCGGCTTCGTCCGGTAGTACATGATACCAGGCAACCATTGTTGCCCCCAGATCGGTAATTCGCCCAACAATCGCCGGTAGCACACCACGTTCGACTCGCGCCCGTGCTGATGGACTACTGACCAACGCAACGCCAATTCGGCAGCGCACGAACGGTGCCACACGCAATACCCCTTGCTCGCCAGCAACAGCGCCAGCCCGTGCAATGTCTGAGGCAGGTACTGCAAATGGAATAATCTTAATTGTGGCAAGCATCTGACCGGCCGAGACCAGTGTGTACGGAGGTAATGTTGCAACGGTTAAACCGTCGATCAAATTGATTGCCAGCAACGCTTCCGCATCAATCATCAACGGGCCGTTGTACGCAGCACGGAGGTTTACCCGTCCGGCGTATGGTTCACCGATGACCACACCGGCTCCAGCCACGGCCTGGGCCAGACGCAATGCTGCCTCATCTTCGTGCACATCATCAGCCTCCAGTACGGCAACCCGCACAGTGGTACAACCCAGCTCAGCAAGGCGCGGTACATCGTCAGCCTGTAATTGGCGACCCTTATTGAAAGCTTTCCGTCCCTGTGCATCGGCTATATTGTGACAGAGGATGTGTCCAATGGCCGCCGTTACCGGTAAGGTCTCGATTTGCATACCTGTCTGCCTGTTCCTGAGTGATGTGCTCATACTAACCGACGCTGAGAATGCGCCCAGGTGTGTGCAGCCTGTTCCGCATCGTGCTTCATTTCACCCTTCTTTCGCCGTAGAGGAACGCAGAGGGATAACAGATGCCAGCAACCGCACGTTTCACATTGTAAAATGTTTGTCACAGCAACTGATACCCGGTTTCCTTACGAGCGCACTTTTTGTTAACACGTGTAATTCATGGTACCATGCTAATGGAAAACACAACATGGACTCGTAGACATAACTTGCACAACGTATGATCAACTCTCCAACTGTACCGCGTGAGCGCGGCCTTGGGTATGCTTTCGTCGGTGGTCTGGCCATTACGCTCATCGCTGTTTTGCTAGGCGCCATCTTTCTCTACTGGTTTATTACCGTTCAAAAGGGGCCGGCACCGGCCGAACTCTTACCTGCTGACGTTCAACTGTACGCCAGTCTATCGCCAACTCTGAGCGATGTGCCTGAACAACCGCGTATTGAACGTGCGTTGAATGAAATTTTCGGCCTGGCGCTGTCATCTGATGCAGCAGCCAATATCGCGGCGTTGCTTGGGGTCGACCTGGATCGCGATGTAGTAACGTGGATTGGCAGTGATATTGCGATTGTTGTGCGTGATTTTACACCCGTAACGCGCGATGTCGCAACTGATCTGATGACAAACGGTGAGGTGCTGATCTTTCTTGCCTCACGCAATGATCCCCAGGCTCGCCTGTTTTTAGAGAAACATCTGACGATACGCCGTAATCGTGGCGAAACCATTACCGAGCAGCGAGCTGGAAACACCACGATTTTCATCGGCGAGATCGATCATCCTCTCCGTGCAGTAGGCTTGATCGAGCACTATGTCGTCTTTTCTAATCGCCCTGAAGCGCTCGTTAAGCTGACCGATGGCGCTGGGCAGCCAGATCGGTTGGCCGATCTAAATGCGTTCCAAAAGTTTCAGGAGACGATTGCCGTCGTGCGTTCGGGTGCACTGTATACCGATGGTTCACCTTCCGCAGAAGCAGCCCGCGCCGCTGTCAGAGCCTGGCTTGTGAAGATACTCGGAACGCAGTAGCAGCACGTCGCTCGTCGTCTTGTGGTGACCGGGCAGGAATTTTATCCGAACACTCATCTCACGCTAATTGAATGGGCGTAGCGCCGCTGTGTCTCGACCGATCTGCTTCGGCGACAGGATATGTTGGATAGGTGCCGTGACAGGATGTTCCGGATAGGCTCTAAATGGCACACGATGATAATCAGCCTGATACCGATGCAGTGTGACAAGACGATGACGTATCCCCACGAGTAAACCCCGACGGACGGACGCAACATCAATGTCTATCACCTCGCAGTACTAGAGTGGCGGTTCGCGAGCTGCCCCTCCTTCTTTTGCACTTTTGCAACAGAATATCTCGGTCAGGTTCTTTCAGCGTGCTTTTCCGACCCCGGTAGAGGTAACAGTTCCCAATCTACGCAAACACCTCCTCCTCTCTGTGAGAAAGAGGGCTAGAGAATGGTACGGAACGCCAGGCGCTCTCTACCGTGCAGGTACTGGGCATGTTGAAAACCGCTCGGTAACCGATACCAGCGCAGATCAGGAACCGTTTGCTACTGCACCTGCTAGAACATCTTTCAGTTCGCTTCTGTTCACAATCGTCGGCTGACCGGCTGTGCGATAGCGAACTTCAACCTGGTTTGTCGCCAGAAGCTTCTCACTGATGACGACCCGCCAGGGTGCACCGATCAGATCAGCATCGTTGAACTTTACCCCGGCTCGTTCATCGCGATCATCGATCAGCACTCGCCAACCAGCAGTCTGTAGTTCAGTGGCTAGTGTCTGGGCGGCAGTGATGAGTGCATCGCTCCGGCCTATTGTTACCAGATGCACAGCTACCGGCGCAATCGCAACCGGCCACACAATGCCACGCTCATCGTGATTCCGCTCTACCGCAATGTGCAAGAGTGGTTCAAGGTCGAGTTCGATACCCGCGATCACCAATGGTCGATTGTGGCCATCTGCATCCTGCACGAGTATTGTGGTCGCTTGGAGCGGTGTTACAACACCAACCGCCGCGCCATTTCCTTGCACACGCGCCGTACCGCAAAACGGACATGGATCACCAACCATCGCCTGCGCAATATCGGCGACCAGCGTTGCCTGCCAATCGCGCCCATACACAACATCACGTAGATGATAACCGGGGCGGTTGGCGCCGGCCACGAGTGGCGCGCCATTCGTGACCGTCTGATCGGCAACCACGAACACGTTGTGCAGGCCAACCGGTGAGGCGTAACCAGGTACGGCACCACACGCCCTAATCTGCGCTTCGTCGGCAGGCAACAGTTCATCGGCGCCAACAACCGCAGCCAATTTAGACAAACTCGCTTCGCGGTCGCCACGCACCACGGCAAAGATCAGGCGCTGCTCACCAGCACAACGCGCACTGAAGAAAAGTGCTTTGGCCGTCGCAGAGGTTGTGATGCCGAGAAATGCAGCCAGGGCGGCTATGGTATTCGCGTTGGGTGTTTCAACCAGACTCATGGCCGGTGCCAGCCCGGAATACGGCGGCAGAGGAGCGAGCGGCGCCAGGTCGATTGGCGCACGTCCCCCACAAACCGGACAATCGAGGGTCGTGAGCGGTCCTGCTTTTGTATCAACAATGATCGTTGCGCCACGTTCCGTCTTGAGCGCATCGGCCACAACCGTCAGCCCGCACTCGTGCAGCGTTGTGCGAAGCTGCTCGATAATTGCCGCAAGATTTGTCTGAACCTGAGCAACGTCGAGTGCTAATCCTGCCCAGCTCAATGAGGTAACAATGGGTAGATCGAGCAGCCCCGATCGTTGACGCACCGTTGCGCGTCGGCGGCGGCGCAGACTCCAGACAGATAGCGGTAACTGACGGTATGAATCGATCTCACGGCGGGCCAGAGTGGTTATCACATCCAACCAACTCGCCATTGTTGGCAGGTAGATTTCTTGGGAACCATTACGACGAAGCGTATTGGTCAGATGGGTGATCAGATGCTGCAAAACTGCATTTCCCAACGGCAATAAAGCAGGTTCGCCAGTATCCAGCGAACGCAGCATCCCGGCCCGCCAGAGCAACTGCGTTGCCGGATTATCGGCTTCGGTCGGCGCCTGACGGAGGGTACGACCAAAGATCGTAGCAAGTCGCATACATTGTTTCTCCTCAACAGGAATAGTGGCGATGAGGTCAATCCTATTTTTTCCGCATACTCGGAACGAACACAATCGACGATTAGTCTGATGCCGATGGAATGTACTCTCCACGAGTGAAATTCAACAGGCAGGCGCAGCGCCAATGAGCACCACTCCGCCTACTAGCAAGGTGATTTGCGAACCAAGCCGACTGATCTTCTCCTGCAACCGACTGTTGCAGATAGGTTCCTTGCACAGAGCTAATAACCAGCCCTACAGGTAGGAAATCAACCTGTCCACCCGGAACAAGGTTCAGTTGCCAGCCAGCGACTCATGCCCTGACAAAGCCAGATACAATACCGCAGATGATGTCACGGATGTGATGCACATGACCACCACGACGACACCCCTATGACAAACCAAACAAGTCAAGTTGCCGCGGTGAGGTTAGCGGTTCATCTAACGTCTCAACCAACGGTACGCTGCGTTCACGCAAGCGCGCTGCGATCTGGCGGCAGAGGTCTGGTGAGCGGGATTCATCAGGGCAATGCATAAACAGGTAGATGCGCGGATCGGTCTGTGCCCATTCTGCAATCCGTGCCGCCCATTCATCGAGAAACGGGGCATTACAAGCCAAATCGGGATGACCGATATAGCGTATCAACGTTGGCCCACTGCTGCGCAACGGTCGTAATGGCACATCGGGTTTACGCTCTCGTGCATCGGCAAGCAGTGAACCAGCCGGATCGGCCGGATCGCGGATTGGACGAACATCCATTACAACCCGCCCCACCTGATAGCGGTTAAGGAGCGTCATCAGTGGTTCCTCGCCCAGTGGCAAATACCAGTCGGGATGACGAACCTCCACTGCCAGCGCAACATCACGTGGCCAACCGGCCAAAAACCGTTCCAGATCGGCAAGACGAGCCGGACCGTAGCTCGGCGGTAGTTGCAAGAAGAACGGGCCACAGCGCGATCCTAGACCTTGCATTCGTTCAACGAAGGTCTGGGCCTGCGGCAGGCGCTCGACAAGGAAGCCGTTGTGACTCACTTCACGCGGCAGCTTACAACAAAAGTGAAAGGTAGGAGGAGTCTCTTCGACCCAGCGTGCAACCATCGCTGCCGATGGCGTTGCGTAAAAAGTCGTATTTCCTTCCACTGTCGTCAGCTTTCGGCTATAGAGCCTGAGAAACTCGCTGCTGCGTGTTCCTGGTGGGAAGAGATCACCTACCCAACCGTGATAAGCCCAAACGGCACATCCAATTCTGATCATTCGTTCTCTCAGAAGCTGATCAAAAAACCAGCTTTCTCATTGGGTACGGTACGTACCCACGCGACTATTGCGTGAGGGTTACCAACATGCTTTCGCTCCAGCCACGCTCCGTTCCCCCTTCCTCCCTTCTTGTGGAAGAGGAAAGGGTCGAGGGGGAAGGTAAGGAGCGCCAGGCGTGCTCCGCAGCACCGGCGCTGAACCTAGCGCCACCCGGTTCCATCGCGTTGCAGAGACACCGGCGTTACCCGCCATCGTTCCCCTCACCATTCTGGCGATGCTATGCCCAGGTTGTTAATGAGGCTCATCGTTTCTCGCCCCTTCAGCCGATGCCCCTGCCGAGCGCAAAACGACGAGTTGCTGATCGTCCACCCCGCACACCCTGCAAGCGTGCGCAACGCCCTTCAGCCGATGTCCCTGCCGAGCGCAAAACGACGAGTTGCTGATCGCGCTCTCAGAACCGCTCGCTGATCACCTTTGGCTGCGTAAACAGACGCAGGTAATCGGTGCCACCAGCTTTGCTATCGGTACCTGACATCTTAAAGCCACCAAATGGCTGTACTCCTACCAAAGCACCGGTACACTTCCGATTAAAATAGAGATTACCGACGTGAAACTCCTCGCGAGCCTGCTCTAAGCGTTCGAGATTCCGGCTGTAGACACCACCAGTCAAACCGTATTCGGTATCGTTCGCAATAGCCAGGGCCTCGGTGAAATTGGCAGCACGGATGAAGGCCAGCACCGGACCAAAAATCTCTTCCTGGGCAATACGGGCATGAGGATGGACATCAGCAAAGATGGTTGGATTGATGAAAAAGCCACCATCCTTGACCAGTTCGTGATCAATGACTTCACCACCGGTAACCAGTCGGCCCTCTTCCTGACCAATCGCAATATACTGACTGATGGTGTCAAAGGCCCGCTGATCAATCACCGCGCCTAGATCGGTTTCTGGTTTGGTAGGATTCCCAAGCCGCAACGCCTTCGTCTTCTCGACGACTCGCTGCAAGACCTGATCGTAGACCTGATCAACGACAATTGCGCGTGAGCAAGCACTACATTTTTGCCCCTGAAAACCGAACGCACTCACCACAATACCGGTTGCCGCGGCTTCCAGATCGGCAGTTTCATCGACAATAATTGCGTCTTTTCCACCCATTTCAAGGATTGTGCGCTTGAGCCAGTTCTGACCAGGTTGACGCACAGCAGCCCGCTGTTGAATCCGCAGACCGACATTCTTTGAACCGGTAAAGCCAATGAAGCGCACCAACGGATGATCGACCAGGAAATCACCTAAGACCGCATCTTCCCCGGTCACCAGATTCACAACACCAGGCGGTAACCCAGCCTCTTCGAGAATCTGGACGAGAATAGCCGCAATGACCGGTGCGCGTGGTGAGGGTTTCAACACGACCGTATTCCCCACGACAATCGGCGCAACAGTGAGTGTCGTCACAATTGCCAGCGGGAAGTTCCAGGGAGGTATCGCCAGTCCAGGCCCTAACGGCAGGTAGCGCAGCTCGTTATCCTCACCGGGGTAAGGAACGAGGGGTTGCCGTTCGCCCTGAAGTGCAATTGCCTGACGCGCATACCACTCACAAAAGTCAATCGCTTCGGCAACGTCGGCATCGGCTTCAACCCAGTTCTTGCTCACCTCGTGCATCATCCACGCAGCCAGTTCCTCCTTCCGCCGCCGCATGATTGCCGCGGCCCGCAACAACACCTGTGCGCGCGCACTAACCGGTGTACGCGACCAGGTGCGGAACGCGGCATCAGCCGCCAGCAACGCTTGATGGGCCTGCTCTTGCGAGGCACTACTGGCATAGCCCACAACTTTTTTCGGTTCTGCCGGATTGATCGAAGGCAATTTACGCTCAGTCACAATCCGTTCACCACCGATAATCAGCGGATAGGTGGCGCCCAATTGCCCGGCAACATGACGAATCGCTCGCTGCATCGCCGTCCGTCGGTCGCCACTGTCAAAGTTACCAAACGGTTCATTTTGAAATGGGGTCAGCATAAACTGCTCCTTACCATCATTTTGCGAAGCTGCTGTTGATTGACATTGTACACGGATCTGCTTGAACAATGTGGAACTGCTTTTGCGCTGACGAGAATGTATCCCTACGGTTCTATCTCGCGCGGCACGCGCGGTAAGATGCCGGTCAATACTTCGTAGCTGATCGTTCCCAACCAACTAGCAATCTCATCAACACCTATCGAATCCTCTCCCTGTTGTCCTATGAGTGTGACGGTATCACCACGCTGAACGCCAGGAATATCGGTTACATCGACCATCACATAGTCCATGCAAATGCGCCCGACAATCGGTGCCCGTTTCCCTCGAATCAGCACTTCCCGCCACGGCGGTGAACGACGCAGCCCGTCGGCGTAACCTACCGGAATAGTAGCAATGCGCGATGGGCGGGCTGTGATAAAGGTACCACCGTAGGAGATTGGCGTGCCAGGCGGGTGTTCCTTGACCTGCGCTACTTCACTGTAAAAGCTTAGTGCTGGCCGCATGCCTGGCAAGAGGGGAACAGCAGCCCCTGGCGCCAATCCGTAGCAAGCCAATCCTGGTCGAACCATATCGAAATGGCTGGCCGGAAAGCGCAATGTCGCCGCACTATTAGCCGCATGAAGCAGTGGTGGACGTAGACCGGCTGCGGTAAGTTCGGTAACCAGTGTTTGGAAACGAGCCAATTGCTGCTCGGTTGGAGTTGGGTCGTCTTCATCGGCGCGGGCAAAATGGGTGTAGAGCGCAACAACCTCGATGGCAGGGAGATCGCGTAATCGGGTCAGAAATGGTGCGACCTCAGCCGGTGCCAAACCCAGACGAGCCATTCCGGTATCAACTTTGACATGCACACGGGCAGGGCGTCTGATTTCGGTAGCAGCATTACTAAGTGCTAGAGCCGTATCGTAATCGAAGAGTGTTATCATCAGATCGAGCCGGATCGCTTCGGCGACCTGCCACGGCGGCGTGTAGCCTAGCACCAGAATCGGCGCGTGAATGCCCTGTACGCGCAATGCCCGTCCTTCCCCAAGGGTCGCAACAGCCAACATCTCGGCCCCTGCTCGCAATGCCGCCCGCGCTACTCGTGCTGCACCATGCCCGTACCCATCACCTTTAAGCACGATCATCAGTGGTACACCGGCATGCGCTCGGAGCGCACGAACATTGTCAGCAATGGCGGTCAGATCGAGATGCACCCAGGTTGGACGCGCCGGATCACCGATCCGTACACTACGCCAGGCCGGTTCCTGGCGCACGAGGTTGCGTTCTGGCGGACAGTCGGCAGCTAACAGAGGAGCTACAACCTGTTCAAGCCGCTCACCAGCTCCACCCGACACCAACACCAGATCGCCCTGGTTGCGTTTGTTGGGCAAAGCAGCACGTGCCGCTTCGTTGGTATCAACGACGTGAATGGGAATGGCGGGGTTGGCCGTCCGTGCAGCCTGGGCCATCACTGCCGCCCCACCCCCTTTGAGTACCAGGTAATCGGCACTACGGGCCGCTAGAGCACCAAGTTCGGTTAGAAATGGCGTTGCATCAATGGCAGGCAATTCGGTGGGCGTACCTAAAACGGCAATGCGGCGTTTGGCCGTCAAGGCAGCCATGGTTTGCATTGCCGCCACCATGGCTGCTGGAGTAGCATTGAAACTATCGTCGAGAATGAGTTCACCATTGGCGCCAGGTAGTGGACGTAAACGCCCCGCCGGTGCTGCAAGATGAGCTAGGGCGTTTTGGATCGCCTCCGGTGGAACGCCGCATATCAGTCCAACCGTAACGGCAGCCAGTGCCGCCATCACACCGGGAAGGCCCAAAAGCGGGGTTGAAACGGGAATGGTTACTTCCCGGCTTGAAGCAACAAAATCTACACCATGACGGTGGCAGGAAATATCGGTTGCCCGCACGGCACACTCATGACCGGTGCCATAGCAAATATTTGCCGGTGAAATCCCTTCGGCGGCAACCACCATTACTCCTTTGTCGGCCAGGAATGCGGCCATCGCCGTATCGGCAGCGGGTGTTACCACCGCGATCTGAGGCGGAAACGCCGTTGCCAGCGGAGCCAGATGCTCACCGGCAAACTCGAGCACTGCGTAGCGGTCAGTCTGACTGAGACGGGCCAGTGCAATCGGTAATCCGAGGAGCGAATTGAAATTACGACGACTTTGAAAGGTAGGCGCCTGCATAGCTAACACGGCCGCAATCGCTCGCCGCGCCAGAGTCTTCCCGATCCCACCGGTCACAGCGATCACCGTTGGCTGCAACGTCCGCAGGCGTGCACTTGCCCAACGGAGCAGTACTGTCTGTGGATCAGCACAGATGATTACCGTTGCATTGCCAGCATCATGCGGTGGACGCACACACAAGACACCACGCGCACCGGCAGCTATCGCAGCCGGAATATAATCGTGACCATCTGCCCGTGCAGTGCGCAACGCAATAAAGCACTCTCCGGCAGCGGTAAGCCGCGAATCGTAACTCCAATCGGTGAAGGTGTCGGCGTGGATTGGCTCGCTAACCGTTCCACCGGCCGCAATCAGTTCGGCGAGTTGAATGTTCATTCGTCTTTATACCTTCAATTCATCTTGTTAATTCGGGTTATAATACAGCCTATGAATAACGCATCTTCCACCACAGCAACGACAACTCATACTGGCGTCTCATGGCTCTGGGTAATCATAGCGCTCTTTGCCCACACTGGATGGGGTGCGTATCCAGTCTTGGCGCGCTATCTCCAAACGATCAGTCACTTACCGAGCATGGCTATCCTCACGCTCGGTAATCTCCTGGCGCTGATCGTATATGTACCGTTTGCCTACCGGCATATTCGCACAGACATCTGGCACACGCCGATTATCTGGTTGTTTGCACTAGTCGTCAGTATTCGGGCAATGACCAATCTCACTTCAGCACGCTTCACGTTAGCCATCTACGTGCAACTTATCACATTGCTTACACCACTTATTGTCGCCCTCTTGAGCAAATTGTTCTTTCGCAACCGCTTACCTCGCTTCACACTTCCGGCCATTGGCCTTTCGTGCTTTGGCTCATTATTGATGATGAGTGGCGATCTCAGCAATGGTACTGTGTTGCGCCTGACCGAAAGCGATGTCCTGGGCATCGTCATTGCCCTGATCTCGGCATTTGCGTTAGCCTTTTACATGATACTGATCCCACGTGCAACGTCGGTTAGCAATATCAGCGCCGAAGCGATGTTGTTTGTGCAACTGGTTGCCCTCACGATAACATGCGGCGCAATGAGCCTCGTGCTCGGCGAGCAATGGTACCAGTTTGCCGTTATCGGGCCACACGATTGGGCGGTCTTCGCAGCCTTTGTGGTCTTCGTTCTCCTGGGAGCCAACCTCGGCCAGATCGTTGCCCTTCGCCAACTGGGTGCGCCGCTGATCAGTAGTACGATGGGTTGGCGACTGATCAGTGCATTAGGTTTGGCCGCATTGCTCCTCGGTGAGCAATTGCAGAACCTTTGGCAGGTGTTGGGAGCGATCATCGTGCTAGTCACAATTACGGTCTACCTGCAACAGCAATACCGTGCCTGATACGAGCTGAGACAATGATGAGCACCGTTATTCGCTCGCTATCTGTCACTCCTCTTGACATCCCGCTGCGTAATCCGTTTGGGATCGCCGGCGGTAGTCAGGAGATCGCCCGTAATCTGTTAGTGACAGTCGAACTTGTCAACGGCATTCGCGGTTATGGTGAAGCAGCGCCTTTTCCGGCCTTCAACGGTGAAACCCAGGCCAACGCACAGCAGGCGATTGAATCAGTACGTTCAGCAATCGAGGGTGCTGATGTGCGTGAATGGCGAGCGATTGCCGCGCTGCTGCGTGATCGGATTAGCACAAGCGGATCGGCGCGCTGCGCTATCGAGACAGCAATTCTCGATGCCCTGACCCGCCATTATCGGCTACCGCTCTACGTCTTCTTTGGCGGCGCTGGGCATACGCTCGAAACCGATATGACGATCACGACCGGTACGGTCGAAGAAGCAGCGTTAGCCACGCTGGATATTCTCGAACGGGGTATCCGTCAAATTAAGATTAAAATCGGTGGCAGTGATCTAGCACACGATCTGGCCCGCATCACGACAATCTATGCGCTGGCACCAGAGGCCCCGCTCATCCTCGATGGGAATGGTGGTCTTACTGCCGAACAGATGCTCGAACTCCTTGGCGCCCTGAGCTTGCAGCGGATCGTTCCGGTACTGGTCGAACAACCGGTTGCAGCCGATGATTGGGCTGGTCTGCGTCAACTGGTGCAATGGGGTGGGGTACCGATTGCGGCCGACGAGACAGCGAGTAGCTCGTTAAACGTCTTACGAATTGTGCAGGAACGCGCAGCCAATGTCATCAATATCAAACTGATGAAGAGCGGGGTAGTTGAAGCACTCGAAATTGCAGCGATTGCCCGTGCTGCGGGACTGGGGCTTATGATCGGCGGTATGGTCGAATCGATCCTGGCTATGACCATGTCGGCCCATTTCGCGGCCGGGTTAGGTGGGTTTCGTTTCGTCGATCTCGATACGCCGCTCTTTCTGGCAACCAATCCTTTCCAAGGTGGTTTTCGCTTACGCGGGGGTACCATCGAACTCGATCATATCACAGCCGGGCACGGTGTTGAACCGTTGTAACGGAACTCGTCACGAGCGTACATAACATATTGTGCAATTCAGCCATAGCCGCTGACGCATTTGTTCCTTTATACTAAACATATACGTTATATCCGCATTGATGCCACCTGCACGTCGCAACGGTTGCGGCGGCAGGTGCTTATTGTGTTTGGAGCACGCATGACAGCGCGACTCTTAATAGCAGACGATGAGGCATTGATTCGATTCCACATACGTGAAGTATTACTCGCACTCGGTTATTTGATCGTCGGCGAAGCGGCTGATGGTCAGCAGGCAGTTGCAGTAGCGCGCCAGGTACGACCTGATTTGGTGCTGCTCGATTACAAAATGCCCTATCTCGATGGTCTAGAAGTTGCAACGATACTTCACCAGGAGGGCTTAGCGCCGGTTATCCTTCTTACGGCATCAGCATCACGTGAACTGGCCGAGCGAGCACGAGCCGCAGGGGTGTTTGGCTGTCTCATAAAACCATTTCGCGATACCGACCTCTTGCCGCTGATCGAGATTACGCTTGCACGCTGGCAAGACTATCAAACGCGACGGAAGGAGATGCTGACGTTGCGAGAGCGTCTGGAAACGCGCAAAGAGATTGAACAGGCCAAGGGTATCTTAATGGATGAGCACGGCTTGAGTGAAGCAGAGGCATTTCGCCGGATTCAACAACTGGCAATGCGTAACCGTAAGACAATGCGCGAGGTGGCGCAGGCGATACTCTTAACCCATCAGTTATCACATAGACAGATCACTGGACAATAAACACTTCGGACAACACCTGACATACGAATGAGCCAGGTTTCAACCCAATCTGACATCACCGGTAGGGACGAGCCGGTTGTACCAGGTTACTGAAAGAAACCCGTCCCTACCGGTAATAATGTGCATAATAGAAAAGACAACAGTGAGTGGTCACCAGATAACTATCAGAACCGGCTTTCGTCATTTAAGAGCTATACTACAGACCCGATTCTTTCCAGTACGCTTTGCCGTCAACTCGGCATAATCGGCGGCCAACAACAATTCAGCTGGTGTTTGGGCATCTTCAGGAAAGACGGCCACACCCATGCTCAGCGTATAACCCGGAATAACCTGACCATTCAACGATCCTGTGTACTCAGCTTCGGCGCTCCGACGAATCTGCTCGGCAACCTGCAATGCCTGCTGCCTATTGGTATCTGGCAAGATAATCACAAACTCCTCACCACCATAGCGAGCCACAAAGTCGATTTCACGCACACATTGCGTTAACAGGCGGGCAACTGCACGTAGCCGTTGATCACCGGCCAGATGGCCATAAGTGTCGTTATACTGCTTGAACGAGTCGACATCTATCATGACCAACGCCAGCGGATACCCATAATGGCGAGCACGCACCAGCTCACGTTCGAGAGCACGATCAAACGCACGCCGATTCGCGATTCCGGTAAGACTGTCCGTTACTGCCAGAGATTCAACCTCTGCATACAACCGTGCATTCTCAAGTGCAGTTGCGGCCTGGGTCGCCAGGCTTTGTCCTAACTGCACATCGGTATCGTTAAAATCAACCGCATCAGCGGTACGACCAACGACAACCAGACCGTACACTGCGCTCTTTAAACCGGTTGCCAGCGGCAAGATGAGCAACTTCATCTGAGCAAACCGGAACAGAAACGTACTATCATCAGCCGAATGAGGCTGAAGACGCAACGATTCACATTCCGTTAATGCGCGGTACAACATGGGTTCTGTACGTAGACTGTATGCGGTGGTCAGTGGCATACTACCGCTTGTCACTGCTTCACATGCCTGTACAACAACTACTTGCTCGAGTGCCGGCTCCCATCGTAAGACAATACATATTGCCGCTCGTAGTGCCTCGACGGTATGATGAACAACGGCTTGTAAGATCGCCTCTGCCTCCAAACCAGCACTAAAATCACGAGCAGCCGCATACAGCATGCGCTGCTCTTCACTGCGCCGCTGCGCCTCACTATACAAACGGGCATTTTCGATAGCCAGCGCAGCCTGACTGGCAAAAGCTGCCAAATACGTAGCATGCTCCTGACGATAAAAATAAGGCTCAGTTTTATCGAGTGAAAAGAAGGCTATCACCTGCCCATGGGCAATAATCGGTGCTCCTGCCCATGAACGCACATGGGACGCCGCTTCGATATGAATCCAACCGGCATAGGAAGTTGTATCCGGAATAATCAGCGGTTGTCCGGTTTCAATCATCCTCTGCAAATTGGGTGTTGTCGCAATCTCGAACACAACAGCTTCAGCGGCACGAGCAGTCTCCTCACCGAATTGTTCATACCCACGGAGGTGTGTTAGGTAAGCACGGATGGGTTGTTGTTGCACATCATGCTCAACCATCATGACATTTGCCGAGTCATACGGTATAACGCGCTGCAACTCATCGAGAAGCCGATCAAGAACCGTATCAAGATCAAGACTTTCACTTAGCGCCAGTCCTGCCTGGCGTAATGCTTCGGCTAATTGCCGTTGTTCTCGCTCGGCTACCAGCAGTCGGGTTTTCACGATTGCCAGTGCAATCTGGGCCGCGGCCTGTTCACCAAGAGATATTTCTTCGGCGGTAAAGCGGTGCGGTTGGTTAAATCCAATCAATGCAGCCCCAAGCTTCTGCTGCTCGACAATCAACGGTAACGCCAGTATTGAACGGGTTGGTAACAACGCTGCAAGTCGTAGACTGAGGTGTGGCGTGTTAAACACGTCTTCGATGGCTAAAACCTTTCCAGTCTGCAAAACAGCTTCCGTAAGCGTTGGCTCACCAGGCTCAGACCGAATCTGGACATAATAGTCGTGAATAGTGTCATTAGCTGCTACAGGTACCGGACGTTGTAGCCGTTCATCCCACAACGTGATAAATGCACCATCTGCCTCAAACAACGCTCCTAGCCGATTGGCAAGCAATCGCGACATTTGTTGAATGTCATTAACCTCTAATGCTGCCCTAGTAATCTCGTTTAGCAGTGCCATCCGACGGGCATACTGGCGAGTAGCAGCCAGCAGACGGCTATTCTCTAGCATGGCCGCAGCCATGTACGCCAGGGTCTGACCGCCGTGAACTTCATCCTCCGAAAAGGGTTTGATAACGTTACGGTAGACCGCAAACGCACCAAAGAGACCATGCGACCCGATCAGTGGAAAAAGCGCATACGTGTGAAATCCTTCGCGCACGATGGCCTCGCGTAATGCAGCGGTTGCCGGATCGGTTTGCGCATCGGTAATGACTATTGGCTGGGGTCGCTGTAACAGTCGTGCGCCTGGAACTTTATGAAAGAAGCGGTTAATCGCATCAACGTATTCTCTGGAAAGACCATTCGCATACGGACAACTCAAACTATCTGTTTCACGGTCATAGAGATACACCGCTGTCCGGTCAGCGCTCAATACCTGTTGAGCAGCTTTCATAAGCGTCGTGTAAAAGGTTTCCAGATCGACGGCAACTAACAGCTCGCCAATTGCCTGCACAAGATACCGCTGGCGTTCAGCATGCTGGCGCTCGGCAGCAAGCAGCTCTTGCTCGTGGGTCACATTGCGCCAGACGTGTATATAACCGAGTGACAACCCCTTTCGGTCGCGAATCACCGAAACCGTTCGCCGGAAAAAGTGCTGCACTCCTTCACGATGAAAGACAATTTCCTGTTGACCTTCAGCCATAACATCACGGGCAAATGTTAGTCCATGCAGGCACAGTACATCGCGAAAATCATGGCCGATAACCTCTTCACCACATTGAAAGAGTTGACGGGCTGCCGGGTTCAGATCAATAACGCGATACAGATGATCGAGCACAATCACTGCATCTTGCAGGTTGGCAATGATCATTCGCGCAGCGATAGGGGTTACGTCAAATAACCCTACCCGAAAAAAGCCAACCGCCAGTAGGACTCCTGAAGCGGAAAAGAAAAACGGTGTAGGATCGAACCAACTACGTGGCAGACCACCGAAGAGATAGACGGCATTTCCCACCAGTGGCACGAGTGTGCTGCAAACCATAAACAGAGCCTGCAACCGGTACAATCGTGGAACCTGGGTGGCAAACCAGATGAAGCGGGCAATACCACCAATGATCAATCCGTAAGCATACGTGGTATGTACCCAAAACCAGATGCCCCTTCCGGTTACATACAATTCAGGATGACCAGCAGGATCGAGAATAGTACCTTGCCAGATCAGACGATGCCATTCATTGGTGAACACGAGAAGACAGGTTATGATCCCAGGTATGAATAGCCAGCGCTGGCGGGCTGGAGTCAACCAATCAGCACGACCGGTATATTGCAAAGAAAAGATCAGCCACAGCGGCGGTATCGGCGTAATAGCAAGATATTGCAATTTAGCAGCAAGTATCTTCCCCTGCAACCCAGGTGCGAACAGTTCACCGGCATACAATATCGACCACGCACTCATTGCCGATAGCAAGAACGCCAGCGCAAGTGCGCCGGGCTGACTCGCCCGACGAAACGCATAATAGGCGATACTGCCGGTCAGACCAGCACTGATCCAGAGAAACAGAATGGAAGCGAGTAATTCTATCGGCATGATCGTGTAAGTCCTACCCGCCGAAATAATTTACTATCCAGAGACGTATCCTGCCGTATTTCTGATTTAACACTATAGACTGATGGAACGTTGACAAAAGTTATTCTTTTGTAAAACACTGATCATACATACTTCCGACTCACATAGAATGTGGATACTATAATCATATCAGAACAAGAGGGACAACCAGGCTACCAAGTCGTCCGCAGATGAAGACGAGCAACTGCGTGTTCGGACGGCGCTCTGCGGCTTGGTGTCCCACCATTCCCTCGTAGCATTGTAGGTACAGGTTCTCCCACCTACCTCACCTGCCAGGGGAGTGATGGTTGCTGATACGCCAACCGATGGCGTGGGAGTCTGCACACATCTTCAACCGCTGCTCCCACAGGAAGCGGGACTGAAACTCACGCATCCAGATGACCGTGTAGACAGGAGGCGGTCTACAGGTACATAACGTTCTTTTACCGAATTATCTGGTTATCTCACACAATCCAAAGCTAAAAACTTCGAAAATCTCTCATTGTTTGCAATACGCTGAACGATGATGGTTAGTAAAGATATCTTGCAACTCTATACCATCTCACTGTACAATGTCTCAGGAACAGGCAGCGTAGGGATTAATAGTCTATGAGCAGGGACAATCGTCAGCTTACCTCATTCATAGACCACATCAGCCCACCATCAGAGATAGTTTCCAGCTCTACCCCTCCATATTTTGGCAAACACCAGCTATTGTCTGCAATACCTACTCGATACAGTACTTCATTAGAGATATTGAGGCAAATTTAGTAATCGGAGGACACTCTCATGAGTTCACGACCACTGTCTAGAACGGGTGCTCTACTCATCGGTCTAACCTTTACCGTAATTGGCCTGGTCGTACTGTTCATCGGCTTGTTCTGGCTGAACGCGACTAGTGAGCGTTTAAAAAGGATGATCGATGGTACAGGTACTGTAGTCGAAGTCACTCGACGGCGTATTGGTGATGATATAAACTACTATCCGCGAATCGAGTTCCAAACGCAAACTGGCGAGACTTTCCAGTTTGAGAGCAATACTGGTGGTAGTTCCACCTCCTACCGCGTAGGTGATCAAGTACTGATCCTGTATGACCCGCAAATGCCTCAAGACGCTACGATCAATTCCTGGTATGAGATATGGTTACCACCAATCGTTGTTACTATATTGAGCCTTTCCGGTCTTGCGCCGGGCATGTTTGCGTTGGGCTTGGCACTTTTTGCTAAATCCTGAATCTCGATACCCCGAAATAAAGGATTGAGGCAATTCCTACTGAAGCATGGCTTCAACAGGCCATATGACACCAACGTAGCGCAGGCAAGAGGATTATTTTTCAGACAAACTATAAAAACCGCTTTCACTGATCGATTATGCCGGTTCTGTGACCATAAGCGCTTCCGCTAATCTAGCAGCATCAAGCGTAAAAGCTCGTCCGAAACCACCAATATACCGCGCTTCGTGGAGCGTGACACGGAATAAGGTGAAATCCGGCAGGGCAAACAGGTGTTGCTGTGCAGGTAAACGCTGTAAGTATATTGATTGTGCTGTCGGAAAGTCGGGCGAATGCCTTGGTATGTCTTGAGCAGAACCTTGTAACGTGACACGGGCCAACGCTTGGGGGTCGGTAACACTTTGCGGTGAGGCAGTGATTAACAGCGAGAGCGGTGAACCGGCCAGCAGATGATTGGTATGCGCTGCCAGGCGACTCAACAAAAGCAGTAGACCCGGTGTGTGTCCATCCCGTCGTTCAACGGCGTACAGCACATAAGACACAAATGGCACCCCGTCAGGAGTAACTGTACCGAGTGCAGCAGCCTGTTGCTCTTCGATTAAACGGCGTAAGGCCAATCGATCTTCATAGCGCATAGATTGTCCTCTTCTCATTGCCTTCCCAGGAAGCGCAATCTGGTTTCGCGATCTACAGACAGTTTATCAAATGATGAGATGAATTGTCACGGAGGATAACGAGATAAGCAACGAGGCTGCTTTGTCGTGTTTTTTGCAGGGGAAATAGAAATGAGAGCCTATCGGAAACATCCTGTTGGCAGAGCTGACGATTAGCCACATCAGAGGAGCGGCGTAGAGTCAGTTCGTGAACCACCCCCACGTTCGCAATGTCGGTTCTGACCGGCGATACACGGCAACACCGTACCCCGCCTGCGGGATTCATCGGACGGTATATAGCGGCGCTGTGTCCCGTCCGTCAGAGTTCTCTCATAAGATAAGGCGTCTTCTTCCCCACCATGCAACTCCATCGGTATCAGGCTGTTGTCCATCATATTATTATGACCTGTGTTCACCCGTCGTGATGTGGCAACGAATATTCGGATGGAGCGTCAGTTGTAGTGATGAGTTCCCAAGCCATCCCAGATAGAATGCTGATGAGACATCGACGGTTTCGGTCGCCCATCATGGGCGCCAAAGGTTCACTCTCAGACAAGAGAAACTCGTCTCGGTATCACACAAAAGTAGAATACCCGTAGGTGTAACCCTACGGGTATCACAATTTGGTAGCGGCGGCAGGATTCGAACCTGCGACCTTCGGGTTATGAGCCCGACGAGCTGCCACTGCTCCACGCCGCGATGATAAAGGGTGACAGAAAATCTGTCACGCCTATGAACGGGTGCATGGACCTAGGTTCCCAGCGGTGAGCCGCCAGTAGGATCGGCGCTGCGGTGTTTCACGACCCGGTTCGGGATGGGACGGGGTGGGTCCACCGCGCTCCACACACACCCATTGGGAGAAGAGACGGTCGTCCCTTCACCCCTCACGCGATTGCTTGC
>NZ_JPIM01000083.1 GCF_000735195.1 Chloroflexus sp. MS-G | reverse complement strand
GGGTACGCGGGCCGCTGGCTTGCATCCTGCACTCGTTCGCTGGGTGTGGCGGGTATTCTAACCATCCCAGCAAAACATTTCAGCGAATCTATAACAGTGATATATTATTGTTATCACCGGCAGATTAGTGCGACGCATCACAACAATCTGATAGTTCGTGCTATAATCGCTTTACCACAAGATGGAATGACCTTCCGTTGCACGGTTACAACCGAAGGAGAAGAACAATGACCAACAGTTTTGGCGCCCGCTCGACCCTCACAGTCGGCGACCGCACCTACGAAATCTACCGACTTGACGCGCTGACTGCCCACGGCGTCAATCTTGCTCGTCTACCCTATTCGTTGCGTATTCTGCTCGAAAACCTCCTCCGTCACGAAGATGGGCGTACCGTCACCGCCGATGACATTCTGGCACTGGCCAACTGGCAGTCCCAGGCCGAACCCGAGCGCGAAGTTGCATTTATGCCGGCGCGGGTGATTCTGCAAGACTTCACCGGCGTGCCGTGCGTGGTTGATCTGGCCGCAATGCGTGATGCGATGGCCGAGTTAGGCGGTGATCCACGTCGGATCAATCCGTTACAACCGGTTGAGCTGGTGATCGACCACTCGGTGCAGGTTGATGCGTATGGCTCAGAAGCTGCGCTGCTGATCAACAAAGACCTCGAATTTCAGCGCAACGTCGAACGCTACGCCTTCTTGCGCTGGGGGCAAACTGCGTTCGATAATTTTAAGGTTGTGCCGCCCGGCAACGGTATCGTTCACCAGGTTAATCTGGAATACCTGGCGCGTGTGGTATTTACCAGCGATGAAAATCCACGGGCGAGCGGTCCGGTGCAGGCCTACCCCGACACGCTGGTCGGCACCGACTCTCACACGACAATGATCAACGGTCTGGGCGTGCTCGGCTGGGGGGTCGGTGGTATCGAAGCTGAGGCTGCGATGCTTGGTCAGCCACTATCGATGTTGATCCCGCAGGTGGTCGGTTTCAAACTAACCGGGCAGCTCCGTGACGGGGCAACCGCGACCGATCTGGTGTTAACCGTGACCCAAATGCTGCGCAAGTTGGGCGTAGTCGGGAAGTTCGTCGAGTTCTTCGGCCCTGGTCTGGCGAATCTGCCGCTGGCTGACCGCGCTACAATTGCGAATATGGCGCCAGAGTATGGTGCAACCTGTGGTATCTTCCCGGTTGACGAAGAGACGCTGCGCTATCTGCGCTTCTCTGGGCGCAGCGAAGAGCGGGTTGCGCTGGTCGAGGCCTACTTCAAAGAGCAGGGTCTCTTCCACGATGAGCATACCCCAGAGGCCGAGTACTCGACCATTCTTGAACTCGATCTGGGGACCGTCGAACCGAGTGTGGCCGGCCCGAAGCGTCCGGAGGGTCGGGTACCGCTGTACGATGTCAATCGTACCTTCCACCTGGCAGTACCGTCGATCATTAACCCATCACAGCCCGATACGGCACTCTCAGCGGCAGATTTTGCAGCGACAGCGGTCGCAGTCCCCGGTACCGATTACAAACTCCACCACGGTTCGGTTGTTATCGCCGCCATCACATCTTGCACCAACACTTCTAACCCGTCGGTGATGGTTGCAGCCGGTCTCCTTGCCAAAAAAGCTGTCGAAGCCGGTTTGACAGTGAAGCCGTGGGTGAAGACCTCACTCGCTCCCGGCTCAAAGGTTGTTACCGAGTATCTGACGAACGCGGGCCTGATGCCCTACCTCGAAGCTCTCCGCTTCCACGTCGTTGGCTACGGCTGCACCACTTGTATCGGCAACTCCGGGCCACTGGCACCTGAGATCAGCCAGACGATTGAACAGGCTGGTCTGGTAGCAGTCTCTGTACTTTCGGGCAACCGTAACTTCGAGGGTCGTGTGCAGCAAGATGTAAAAGCGAACTACCTGATGTCGCCGCCCCTGGTCGTAGCTTACGCCATTGCCGGTCGAATCGATATCGATCTGGATAAAGAACCGCTTGGGATCGGAAAAGACGGCAAACCCGTCTACCTGCGCGACATCTGGCCGTCGCAAGCCGAAGTGCAGCAGACGATCGAAACGGCGATCCAGTCGGATATGTACTGCCGTTCGTATGCCAGCGTGTTTGTTGGCGATGAACGGTGGGAAAACATTCCAGTACCGGCAGGTGATCGTTTTGCCTGGGATCCGCAGAGTACGTATGTGCGCCGTCCCCCCTACTTCGACCGGATGAGTCCAACGCCGCCTGAGCGGGTTGCCGAAATTCATGGGGCGCGAGTGCTGGCGTTCCTGGGTGATAGCATCACGACCGACCATATCAGCCCGGCCGGAAGTATCAAAGTCAACTCACCCGCTGGCAAGTATTTGATCGAGCATGGCGTTGCTCCGGCCGATTTCAACAGCTACGGCGCCCGTCGTGGCAACCACGAGGTCATGGTGCGCGGCACATTCGCCAATGTGCGGCTGCGCAATAAACTGGCGCCGGGTACGGAGGGCGGCTTTACAACCTACCTGCCCACCGGCGAAGTAATGACCATCTACGATGCAGCGATGCGCTATCAGGCCGACGGTACACCGCTGATCGTGATTGCCGGGAAAGAATACGGCAATGGTTCGTCACGTGACTGGGCTGCGAAAGGCCCCTACCTCCAGGGCGTCAAGGCAGTGATCGCCGAGAGTTTCGAGCGCATCCATCGCTCGAATCTGGTGGGTATGGGGATTGTGCCGTTGCAATTTATGCCGGGAGAAAATGCGGCCAGTCTCGGTCTGACCGGTCATGAGGTGTACGACGTGATTGGTCTGGCCGATGCAATCGCCAGTGGCTTCGCTCAGGGTCGCGTGCTGACGGTACGTGCGACCGCCGACGATGGAACAGTGCGCGAGTTCCAGACTCGTGTGCGCATTGACACACCGCAAGAGATCGAATACTACCGCCATGGCGGTATCTTGCAATATGTGCTGCGACAGTTGCTGGCCGAAGACAGGCAGGGTTAAGCAGGCTGGAAGCGCGGGCCTCTGGCCCGCGTTCGGTAGTTTTCCCCATCCGTGATGGTCGGGGCACGGCATTGCCGTGCCCCTACAGACGTATCAGGTACCGATCAGCGAACACCTTCCAACCGATCTTCGAGATCGGCATAAATCTCGCGCAACTGCGCGAGCGTCTCTTCATCGGCCTGCCAGAAGCCACGTTCATGGGCTTCTAGCAATCGCCCGGCAATGCCGGCAGTGGCATGGGGGTTGAGGTTCGCCAACCGTTCACGCATCACCGGATCGAGTAGATACGTCTCGGCAACACCCTGGTAAACCCAGCCTTCGACCGCCTGAGCCGTGGCACTCCAGCCGTAGGTATTACTGACCCGAATTTCAATCTCGTGGACACCCTCGTAGCCATGCTTGAGCATCCCCTCGTACCATTTCGGGTTGAGTAGTTTGGCCCGGCTTTCCAGTCGCACAACTTGTTCAAGCGAACGTACTCGACTTGCACCGGGCGCCACCAGCTCGGCCACCTCCCCCATTAACGCCGTCGGGCGCTCGCCACGTACCTTCTCTACACTCTTGGTCAGACCACCGAGATACTCGTAGTAGTGGTCAATGTCGCTAATGCCATTTTCTACACTGTCGATGTTCTGGAAGGTGACACTGACTGTCGCCAGCGCTCGCTCCATGAGCGCTCGCGCTTCGCGCCATTCACCACCCGGCTGGAGTGCAAAACTCTTGCGGGTGATAAACGCCTCAGCCAGTTGCGTATCCTCTTCCCAGGTACTGCTCTCGACCAGATGGTTGACATTCGCACCGTAGCTTCCAGAAGCGTTAGAGAAGACACGGGTCGCAGCCGCTTCCACGCTCAAACCCAATTCGCTGGCCTGGGCCAGCGCGTGGGCACGCACGAAGTTCTGGGTCGGCGGTTCATCAGCCGTAGCCGCCATGCGGATCGCCCGATCAAGCAGCACCGCCTGAGCCGCAAAGAGATCGCGGAAGATACCACTGACCGTCAGCACAACATCAATTCGAGGCCGACCCAATTCAGCAAGCGGAATCAACTCGACCGTCGTAATTCGTCCCAGTTCGTCAGCAACTGCTCTGGCGCCGATCAGTGCCAGGGCCTGTGCAATCCCCTCGCCCTCCGTCTTAATGTTGTCGGTGCCCCACAGTACCATGGCCACCGTTTCTGGATACGTACCCTGCTCGGCACGGATTCGCTCGAGCAGCTCGTCGGCAACAGCCATACCAGCCGAGGCAGCCGCCGGGGTCGGAATGTGGAAGGGATCAAACGCATGGATGTTTCGACCGGTCGGGACGACCGCCGGATTCCGTACTACGTCACTGCCTGGCGAAGGGAGAACATAGCCGCCATTGAGTGCCCGTAAGAGACTGCTCACTTCACGTTCGGTTGTCATGCGGCGCTGAATGTCAAGTAAATAGTTCCACAACGGCGTGAGGAGATCGGGCTGGATGTTGACATAGCGCTGTAAAGCCTGGTCGGCGGCCCGCCCAGAACCAGCCTCAACCAGGGCTGTGATAGCGGCACGGCAAATCTCCTCGATCTGACGGTAATGCTGCTGCGCTGTTGGATCATCGCGCAACCGACCGGTAAGTGCAGCGTAGTCAACCCCCAATGCTCGCCCGACAATCACTGGCAACGGATCCAGCGGTGTCTGATCGGGGCCACGCGGCACGCGAGCGAACATCGCGATCAGGGTGAGAGTGTCAATCTGTTCGGCAGCTTGAGGTGGCTCACCAAGGACATGCAGACCAACCGGGATCATCCGCTGTTCTACCTGTAGCAGTTCATGGCCTAACGCCGCCACATACGCATCGCCCTCGCCTGCGACATTCAGATTGAGCGCTTCAGCCTGAGCACGCAGATCGGCCAGCAGTGTCGGATCGGGCTGTGCATGATAGCGGTCAATGCTGTCTTTAAGCGCACGCAGGCCTTTGTACAGACCGGCTTGCTGAACTGGCGGCACCAGATAGCTGATCAACGTCGCCATCCCGCGGCGGCGAGCAATACTGCCTTCACTTGGGTTATTGACGCAATAGTAGTAAAAGTTGGGTAAGCCACCGAGCAGGCGTAGCGGCCAGCAACGGGCGCTTAACCCAGCCTGTTTGCCGGGCATAAATTCGAGTGCGCCATGCGTACCGAAATGTAACACTGCGTGGGCCTTGAAAACGTAGCGTAACCAGGCATAGTATGCAGCAAAACCGTGGTGCGGCGCGGCATCCTTACTCATCAGCAGACGAATTGGGTCACGTTCGTAGCCAAAACTCGGTTGTAAACCCACAAACACATTCCCAAACTGTCGCCCCAGAATATGCAGCCGTTTCCCGTCATTAAGCAACTCGCCAGGCGCTGGCCCCCAGTACGGTTCAATATCAACATAATCTGGGAAGAGCCGACGGTACTCTTCGACCGGTAATGAATCGGCGACATTCCCGCTCGTGCCGTAGAGCAACGCATTTCCCTCCACAACCAGACGGCGCAGATCATCGGCACTTGCCGGTAATTCGACGGTATATCCGGCTGCGTACAACGCCTGCATCAACCGAAATACACTGGTAAAGACATCGAGATAGGCAGCAGTGCCGGCATTGCCCAGGTTGGGCGGGAAATTAAACAGCGTGATCGCAATCCGGCGTTCGGCAGGCGGTGTACGACGTAGCGCAACACGGGCTGCAATGCGCTCGGCAGCCAGCTCAATTTCAGCCGGTAATGGCGTTATCGTTTCCTGATCGCGCTGCATACCACCGATCACTAGCGGATCGGTTGCACCGTCAAGTTCGGGCAGTGACACATTCAAAGCGAGTTGGAAAGGCGCGATTCCTCGATCATCGGCCTGCCACTGTTCGATCCGTTGAAAAACGAGTGGGAAGAGATCAAGTATCGGCGTATCGAGCTGGTCAAGTACAGCGCTGGCCTGTTCGGGATCGGTACTGGCCGGCCCGCCCACCAGCGCAAAACCGGTTGTATTGACCAGCAGATCAACATCAGCAACCGGTGCGTGACCCCGACGCTGTCCGGCACCGGTAAAGAACTGCTCCACGGTAGGCCGCATGTCAAGTGTCGGGCTATATGCTGCTCGTGCCTCAATCCCCCGCGCTTCGAGCGCACGGATCAATGCGTCGAGATGAGCGCGATTCCCCGACAGCGCGAAGGGGCGCATCGTCAATAGCCCAACCGTACCGTTAGGAAATGCCTGTCGTTGCTTACGTCGCCAGGCCCGATAAGTCGCCAAATCGGCAAAAGGTTCCGGCGCTGCCGGGTGAAAGAGACCCGTATCGGGAATAGCCTGCGGATCGAGTACCGGTAGCTTACCCTTATACCCCGGCACATACCGCTCGATAAACATCAGCAACAAACGACGCAGATTTTCCGGCGAACTGGCCGCCCAGAACTGATGGGCAGTGACATATGTATGAATATCGCGTGCTTTACCGGGTAAAAACTTCAGCATCTTGCTCAGGCCACGCACCAGCGACATCTGGCGTTGAATCTCGCCATGGCCGTGCTTTGGCTGAAACTGACTAAGCCACTGGCGAAAGGCACTCGGTTGCGACTCTGGCTTGGGACGCAGATCAAACTTCCCGATCCGGGTCTGCCGGATCAGCGACGGACTACTCATAATCATACAGACCGGACATGACGCCGAAGCAAGAATGTCGCTCAATGGACGCACATACTCCTCGCCGAAGAGCATCGAGCCAAAGACAAAATCGGCTCGGGCCACGGCGTGAGCCAGTCGTTCCCAATCGGCGGTGGTGTGCATATCGGGTGGCGTGAAATAGTCAATCGCCAGCCGTAGCCCGTATTCGCGCTCGATGCTCGCTGCTGCCTGCCGCAACGCAGGAGCATTGTTCGATTCAATACATAAAAACACGAAGCGCATAGCCGATCTCCTTGCAGTTTGTCGCCCGAATTACATCACATTATATGATACGTCATTATAGATATATTGTCTCAATTCGTAAAGATTCCGCATGTAGAAGGAGGGAAGTAGGTGAAGATTTGGCAACCAGACCTGTTCAGTAGAGATGGAAGGTGAAAGATGAGATGCTACACCCCTACATATCGCCTGTGTTTCGGTCATTTTGCGGTATAATTTCAAAGCATCCACTTGACAGCACGTCAGGGATGATGTATAGTTGTGATTGAAAAGGTTGTAAGTAAAACAATGCCGAACACAACTATTACCGCACGGAGTAGCAAGAAAGAGACCCTCCCAGATGCTCTGTTGCTATTCGCTAAATAGCGACAATCCCTTCTCTCCCATGGTGACATGTTATCTCTTGCTGCTCGCGACGTTCACCGGCTGAGTTTAGAAAAGGAGGTGGTGCGTTCACAGCAGATGAACCCAACAAGGAAGCAGGTAGATTGACGGTTTTTTGTTCGTGATGTCAGATTCTCGTTGTCATACTGTTGTCATGGTAGACACAGTCTAAGGAGTACAACCGTGAGTGCAATGAAGCGTGCATTAATTGCTCTGTTCCTCACCGCAGCCATGATGCTAGCGGCATGTGGCTCGAATCAACAGACTACCCAACCAACTGCTGCTCCGGCTGAGCAGCCGACCACTGCTCCCGCTGCGCAACCGACTACCGCTCCTGCTGCGCAACAGGTTACCATCCGTATCTGGCACCAGTGGGATGGTGCTTATCTGACGGCAATTGAGCAAGCGTTCCGCGATTACGAAGCCTCGCACCCCAACGTCAAGATTGACCTCTCGAAGCCTGAAGATGTCAGCAATGCGCTGAACGTTGCCATTCCGGCTGGTGAGGGTCCCGACATTATCGGCTGGGCCAACGACCAGATCGGTCAGCAGGCGTTGGTCGGTAATATTGTCGCGCTCAACGACTACGGGATCACCGAAGATTTCTTGCGCAGCACCTACGAGCCGGCGGCTGTGAACGGTGTTGTCTGGCAGGGTAAGATTTGGGCATTGCCAGAGACCCAAGAAGGTATTGCCCTGATCTACAACAAGGCAGTCATTGGCAATATGAAGCTGCCGACCAGCCTTGACGAGTTGTTGCAGATGGCCAAAGATTTCCGTGCGGCCAACCCTGACAAGACGCTCGTTTGCAATCAGGGCTTCGGCGGTAATGATGCCTATCACGTTGCACCGATCTACTTTGGCTACGGCGTACCGAGCTATGTTGATGATGAAGGAAAGGTGTACGTCAACACCCCCGAGATGATCAAGGGTGGTGAGTGGCTGGCCGAGATGAGCAAGGTCTCGTTCAGCGAGCAGAGCTACGACATCTGCAAGGCAGCGTTAGCCGAGGGCAAAACTGCGATGTGGTGGACCGGCCCGTGGGCTATCGCCGGTATTGAGCAGGATGGTGTTGACTACGGGATTCTGCCGCTGGGCAAGCCGTTTGTCGGTATTAAGACGCTGATGTTGACCCGCAATGCGGTCGAGCGTGGCAACGCCGAGGTCGCACTGGATATCATGAAGTATTTCACCAGTGCTGAGGTGCAGGCGAAGCTGGCGTTAACGAACAAGACGGTACCGGCAGCCACAGCAGCCTTGAAGAATCCAGAGGTAGCAGCTCTACCGACCCTGGCCGGTTTCGGTGCGGCGCTCAACCAGGGTGTACCGATGGCAAATACTCCCTATGCTTCAGCCCAATGGGGGCCGGTTGGTGAGGCAAGCGTTGCCATTTGGACCGGTGCGCAGACTCCGGCTGAAGCCCTGGCAGCAGCCCAGAAGGCGATTGAAGATGCGATCAAGCAGATGAAGTAGCGGTATTGAGGCGAGCAACGCAGCTTGTTTCGCTCTGGTCGTTAACATCGCTGAATACGGTGAGCCGGACGTACAGTCCGGCTCACGCACACTACCTGTCGCGCCGGTCAGGCGCCCGGTAGCCAACGGATGGCTATCCGGCTGCTTCCAGTGAGGTATGCACATGGTGTCTTGGTCTAAGCGCCGCAAAATTCTTACCGTTCTTCTCTTCACCGGCCCCACCATTGTTGGTATTTTACTGTTCAATATCTACCCCATTTTGTTAAGCGTTTACACCTCCTTTACCAATCGTAATCGTTTTCGCCCTAATCCCGATTGTGAGGTGTTCCTCACCGGTATCCTCGATCCCCTGTGTTGGCCGCAGTTTCGTACCAGTGCACCGGTTGGATTGGGGCAACCGTACCGGCTACAAGACCCAATCTTCGCAAACTATGCCAATCTGATTGGCAATCTCTTTACGCCGGAAGTGTTGGGGGCGGTGGCAGCTATCTTCCTCTGTTTTGTGCCGCTGATCGCCGCCTCCTTCATCAATCGTCGCTTGAGTCAGATGCTGGAACCACCGGTCGCTCCGTCGGTGGTCTGGCTTAGCGCATTGGTGCTGGGTTTTATTCTGGCAGCCGTGATCAATGTTGCCAATGCTTATGAGACGCTGATGCGCAGCGGCGATTTTGTAGTGGTTGTCTTCCGGACTCTGCTCTTTGTGATTGCCCGCGTGCCCTTTAGTTTTGTGCTGGGCCTTACCTTTGCACTCATCTTAAATAGTGATTATCTGCCCGGCCGTACCTTGTTTCGGGTGTTGCTTTTCGTGCCCTGGGCTGCTTCGTCACTGGCGATTTTGATGGCGTTGATCTGGCAGTTCTTCTTCCGCGAACAGGGTACGATCAATCAGGTGCTCGCCCTCTTTGGGATCAATGGTCCGTCGTGGCTGCGTGATCCGGTCAGTGCGTTTGCGATTGTGGTGCTGGTCGATACCTGGTTCTCGTATCCGTTCTTTATGATCGTCATCCTGGGCGCACTTCAGGCGGTACCTCGTGATGTGTATGAAGCGGCTGAACTTGACGGTGCATCGTGGTGGCAGCAGCTCACCCGCATTACCTTACCTTTGATTCGGCCGGCTGTTTTACCGGCAACAGTACTGACCTCGATCACAGCATTTCAGATGTTTGGCACGGTCTGGGCAATTACGCAGGGCGGCCCGGTCAATGAGGTTGGTCGTCCTGGTGCAACTGAATTCGTGATTGTGTATGCGTATAAGCAAATCTTTCAAACCCAAAACTACGGTAACGCAACGGCCTTTGCGGTGATCCTTTTCATCTTCCTCTTCACGGTGACGCTCTACAGTCTGCGGCTGACACGCATCACGAAAGGGGCCTACGAGTCATGATCCGTAAACCTTCACGATCGGTTCAGATCTTGCAATACACCATTCTCATTCTGGGTGTGCTGTTCGCCATCTACCCGCTGTGGTTCGCGTTCCTTGCTTCGGGACGTACCGGTGACCGGCTCTACACCCTCAACCTGCTCGGCATGTTTATTCCAACCGAATGGACGTTTGAGAACTACCGGGCGATGATTTTTGACCGGCCATTATTGACGTGGCTACGTAACAGTATTTATGTTGCCGGGGTAACGACCGTAGCCTCTCTCGTTATTACGACGTCAGCAGCGTTTGCTTTTTCGCGCTTTAAGTTTTACGGTCGTGAGTTTGCGCTGATTTTACTCCTGGCAATTCAAACCTTCCCCGGCGTGTTGAGCCTGGTAGCAGTTGCACAGTTGCTGACGGCACTTGGTTTGTACGGTAAACACGAAGGGTTGATCCTGGCCTATACGACCGGAACGTTGGTCTTTAGCACCTGGAATATGAAGGGCTACTTCGATACCATTCCGATTGAGCTGGAAGAAGCGGCAATGATCGATGGTTGTGGCCCAATTCAATCGTTTATCTTAATTGCCTTGCCTCTGGCGCGACCGGCATTGGCAGTCACGGCACTGCTCGGTTTTCTCGCCGGTTGGGGCGATTTCATTTTTGCGTCGGTGTTGGTGCCAGCACCGGATAGCATGAAGCTGGTCGTACCTGGTTTGTTCAGCCTGGCTAATAGCCAGAGTGTCCCATGGGGGAATTTCGCCGCCGGTGGCTTGCTGATCATTCTACCGACCATTATTGTCTTCCTGTCGCTCCAGCGTTTCCTGGTATCGGGATTAACGGTTGGCGGCGTAAAGGGATGAGCCGACGTGAAGCCAGTTCCATTGCGCGGCTGGTTGCTCGCTGTGATTGTACTGGCCGCGTTACTCAGATTATGGGCTGCACTGACACTACCGGTTGATTTTGATGAGCCGGTCTATGTTGGTGCAGCACTCGATTATGCGCGTCTGATCCGTCAGGGCGATTGGGTTGGCGTGATCGACTACCCCGGCAACCGGCAACATCCAGCGTTGCACAAGCTGATCTATGCCGGTGGTGCGCTGTTGCTCGGTGATGCGGCAAATCAAACCACGGTGCTCTATGCGGCCCGCCTGATCGCAGCTCTTCTCGGCACTGCTGCTGTCGCATTGCTCGCATATACCGCCGGGCCGCTGGCCGCTGGTTTACTCGCCTTCCACACGCTGACGATTAAATATACTGCGCAGGCCTATCTGGAGGCCTGGCCGCTGACACTTTCCATTGCTGCGGTGAGCGCCTGGGAATACGCCGGACGGGACGAATCTGCCCGGCAGCGGTTATGGTGGTACGCCGGCGCAGTGGCCTGGGGATTGGCAACGGCAGCCAAGATGAATTATGCGCTGGTCGCTGCACCTGCAATGGTATTCCTGCTTGTCGAACGAGGCCAATGGCGTCGTTTGCCGGGGTTGGCAGGTGTCGCTACCCTGACGTTCGTGATTGCGAATCCAACCCTTTGGCACCACCCACTGGAACGGCTGGCAGCCATGGCCGGCTTCTGGATGACGTACACCCAGGGGCACGAAGTGCAGGCGGCCAACTATCCGTGGTATCAACCGATTGTCTGGCTGGCAACGGCTCCGGCTGTTGGCTGGCATCCAGAAGTATTCTTTGGACCAGGCCTTGATCCATGGCTGACACTACTGGCATTGATAGCGCTTCCTGCTGCATGGCGCGATCCCCAACGCCGGTATCTAGTCGTCTGGTTGGTGGGCGGCGTACTTCTGTTGCTCGTCTGGCCGACGAAGTGGCCGCAGTACACTTTGACCTTGGTCGTGCCAATTGTCAGACTGGCAGCACCGGTTATTATGCGCCTCGTCACATGGCTGCACGATTTCAACGATTATTGGGGTTGGAGTACGTTAATGGCGCTTCGTCCACCACGTGCAGCATTGATTATGTTAAGTTTGTTTATCGGTTTCATTGCCACTGTCTACGCTACTGCCCTGGTCACAGTCTCTATCGGCAGCATCGGCTGGCGCTCAATCTCGGCGGGTCATGGCGGCTTACCGTC
This sequence comes from Chloroflexus sp. MS-G, assembly GCF_000735195.1. Taxonomy (GTDB): domain Bacteria; phylum Chloroflexota; class Chloroflexia; order Chloroflexales; family Chloroflexaceae; genus Chloroflexus. Next base: position 8,809 of record NZ_JPIM01000083.1, on the reverse strand, counting down.
AGGCGCTATCTACGCTATTCAGCCGTTGCGTGATGGTCGGGTTGCTCTTGGGGGTGAAGCCGGGGTGACGATCTGGCAGGCGCCGGTTGTTAGCGAAGACCCACCGCGCTGGTATCATCTCCCGCTCGGCCACGTGTACGCGCTGACCGAAACTTCCGCCGGTTTGTGGGTCGCAAGTGATCGCGGGTTGGCGCTGGTACGCGAGAACAATAACTGGGAATGGCAGACCCCACCCCTACCACTGCACGCTGAGGTATTGGTACGTACCGTTGCAGGCGGGCCAGATGGAACGATCTGGATTGGAACGAATGCTGGTGGAGCTGTACGGAGGAACGATGGGCAGTGGCAGCCGTTGCCACAGGCTGCACAGGGTGGGATGGTGATCGCCATTGCTATTGATCCGAAGGGTGCAGTCTGGTTTGGCGGCATCGGTGTGGTGAGCCGCTACATACCGGCCAGCGACACCTGGCAACATTTTGCGCGGGATGATGGCTTTGCCAGTGCTGGTGTTGCAGCGATTCTGGTCGATCAGCGTGGAAACGTATGGGCAGCAACCCTGGGCAATGGCCTGGCTCGCTGGAACGGGGTACACTGGGAATGGCTCACCACTGCCAATCGTCAGTTACCGGCGCAGACCATCACCACCTTGCTTGAGGCGGCCTCCGGTGAGCTATGGGTCGGCGCTGCTCGTCCACTAACGACCGGAGGTTTTTTGCTGCGCTACGACGGACAAACGTGGCATCACTATCTGCCGCGCAATTCTGGGTTTACCGGCGCCGAACCACTGGCGTTGGCGATTGATCAATCGAACGTTCTGTGGATTGGGACACGGGCCGATGGTGTGTTAACTTATCAGTTGACACCCTGGCAAGGAAAAACATTCCTGTTCTGGTGATCGAGATGGATACGGACGAAGGATAAGCAATTATGCCAATACATCGCCATCATGTTGCGAGTCGTTATGTCGTGTCACGGCCAATCAATGTCTGGATACCGGCAGGAATGGAAGATCAACCGTTGCCGGTGATCTATATGCACGACGGGCAAAACCTGTTCGATCCTGCGTTGCGCGCCGATGGTGAGGTGTGGGCAGTTGATCGGGCTATCGAGCAGTTGCGGGTTGAGCATCATTGGTCGGGAGCGATTGTTGTGGGCATCTGGTGCACCGACCAACGTTGGCGCGAGTATGCACCACAGCAACCTTTTGCTGCACTGCGGGCAACGCGAGGGTGGACGCAGATTGTTGAGCGGATGGGTGGCGAGCCTGTCTCCGATTCCTACCTGGCTTTTCTGGTAGAAGAGGTGAAGCCTTTTATCGACACCCACTATCGAACCCTTCCCGATGCCGCGAACACCTTTTTGATGGGATCAAGCATGGGTGGTTTGATCTCACTGTACGGTGTCTGTCGCTATCCTGACCTGTTTGCTGGCGCCGGATGCCTCTCAACCCACTGGCCGGCGGGTGGCAACATCCTGGTTGATGAGCTGGCAGCACTCTTACCGCCACCGGGGCGGCATCGCTTCTACTTTGATTATGGCACAGTTGGTTTAGATGCCGAGTATGAACCGTTTCAGCAGCGCATGGATCAACATTTGATACGGGCCGGTTACCGCTTCGGACACGACTGGCTGACCCGTAGGTTTCCCGGTGCTGCCCACAATGAAGCGGCCTGGCGGGCACGGGTAGCCGATGTCATCGCGTTTCTGGTTATGGGTCACGTTACCGGTGGCTAGCTCAATCCCTTTCGTAAGAACACTCATTTGCGTCAAGGGGAACGTATGCGACGAATACGCTGGTTGTTGGGTGTCATTGGGCTGGGATTGGTGCTCATAAGTGTTCTGGTTGGGGGAGCGATGTTCTGGTTCAGAGGAGAAACACAACCGATAGCCGTGTGGGAGATTGGCGACATCCGTTCAGCCGCTTTCTCAGGTAATGATCAACTGGTGGTTGCCGGTAGTGATCAGACCACCATCCGGCATGTGCCCAACAACCAGATTCTCAAAATCATCCCGACAGGTGGCTATCTTGCCGTTCATCCCAATCGCACGTTGATCGCGCTCGGTCGGCAGGGACAGGTTGTACTCTACGATCTTGAGCGTGATGAGCGGATCGCAACCCTGGATTGCTGGCCATCGGATCGTTCCATCTATCCGATGAGTCTGGCCTTTTCGCCAGACGGATTGCTCTTAGCGGTAAGCGAGGCGTACCACAGTCGCGGGCCGGAAGTGCAGCTCTGGCATGTCGAGTCCCGACTTCAAGTTGATACAATCCGGATCGATGACAACGAGGCGAGTGTGATCCAGACAGTAGCCTTTAGTCCTGATGGTGCGTATCTGGTTGCCGGCACCGGTCCGCGTGGCGTCTGGCTGATCGATGTCGCTCAGCGTAGGGTCGAGCGGGAAGTTCAGCCTTATCCAACCGGTAGCATTGCTTTTTCACCAGATGGTTCACGCCTGATATTAGGTGGGAAGACGATCCGCGCTTACGATACCTCAACCTGGAATCTCGTATACGAGCTTACGTTTCCCGATCCAGTCCGAGATTGTCCCGCACCAGAAGAGTTCTTCCTTTCCAGCATGCACGTAGCTGTGAGTCCTGATGGGCGCTGGCTGGCGACCCCTGATCGTTTGCCGCCATCTGATAGCTTCTCGTGGTTCGAGCCAGGCCCTCCGCGACAGACCATTGCCGTCCGTCGGTTGACAGACGGCCAGCGGCGACACATTCTGAGCGGCAGCCCTATCCGTTTACACCAGCTTCACTTTAGTCCTGATGGTCAATGGTTGATCGATGTCGGACTGAGCGCCATCAGAGTTTGGCCGGTAGCGGATTAGTGCGATGGGGAAGGAAAGAACACGGTTTATCACGAACCTGTCATCTCCCTCTGGGCAAAAAAGTGATATAGTAGCCAACGGTAAATGCTATGACGCGCTGGAACAGGGTTTTAACGGTTTCCAGTGCCGGTGCTGCGGCGCATGCTTGGTGTCCCTCACCTTCCCCCAATCACCTTCCGCTCCTCCATGGGGAGAGGAAAGGGGAACGTGAGAGGCTGGCGAGGAAGAATGTTGGCAACCCATCCCATCATAGGCACACGGGCAAGGTACGTGCCCAATGAAACGTTTTTGATCAGGCTCTAGGATGCAGACACAATCTCTCTGACGCACCGGTACTAATCCCGATGGAGTAATTGCGATGTACGATGTTGCGAAGCTCTACAGTGCATTTGAACAGTATTTCGGTCAACCACCGACTCGTATTGCCCGTGCACCTGGTCGTGTTAACCTGATCGGTGAACACACCGACTATAACGATGGGTTTGTGCTCCCGATGGCGCTGGATCGGGCTACCTACGTAGCGGCCCGACCACGGCCGGATCGAGTGGTGCGGGTTTTCAGTATAAAGTTTCGCGAGGAAGATCAGTTTGACCTCGATCAGGTTGTGCGCGATGAGCGTCGGCAGTGGGTGAATTACATTCGCGGCGTTGTGAAGGGGTTGCAGGCACGTGATCTGCCCTTGCAGGGCGCCGATCTTATGATCGATAGTGATCTGCCGTCGGGGAGTGGTCTTTCATCGTCGGCAGCGTTGGAAGTGGCAGTCGGGTATACGTTTCAGCTTCTGAATAACATCAACCTGCTGGGTGAAGAGCTGGCGCTCGTTGCGCAGGGAGCTGAACATACGTTTGTTGGGGTCAAGTGTGGCATTATGGATCAATTGGTTGCCGCGCTGGGTGAAGCCGGTCACGCCCTGCTCATCGACTGTCGTGATCTGAGCTACCGTCCGATTCCCATCCCGGCGCAGGCTTGTGTGGTCGTGTGTGACAGTGGCGTGCGGCACCGGCTGGCCGGATCGGAGTACAACCAGCGGCGCGCCGGCTGCGAGGAGGCAGTACGCTTGCTCAGACCGGCGCTGGGCAAGATTCAGGCCTTACGCGATGTGCGTTCAGCCGATTTGGCAGTGTATGGAAACCTGCTACCACCTGATCTCCTGCCACTGGCTCGCCACGTGGTGAGCGAGAATGAACGTACCTTGGCCGCAGCCGATGCGCTTGCCGCTGGCGATCTGACCAAGATGGGCCAATTGATGATCACCTCCCACATCAGTCTCCGTGACGATTATCGGGTCAGTATCGCCGAACTCGATATACTTGTCGAACTGGCGCTGGCTGCTCCGGGTTGTTTTGGCAGCCGAATGACGGGCGGCGGCTTCGGTGGCAGTACTGTGTCGCTGGTTGCTGCCGATGCGGTAGACGCATTTGTTGCTGCGATGATTGACGGTTACGCGATCCGTACCGGACGAAAACTACAACCGCTGATATGCACCGCAGGCGCCGGCGTTTCGTGTGTCTATGCTGATGAGGAGTAGGGTATGTTAGGCCGCTTCTTTACGCCATTATCAGTTGCTTCAGTGCCGCTGATCTATGGTTTGAGTCATCGAGCATTGTTGCGTCTGGGGGCCACCAGCCACGAGCGACAGTTAGCCGGGATTCGTGCCCACTACTACGTCATGCCGGCCCGCGGTAGTGGTGATCTGCCGGTGTTGTTATTGCACGGGATCGCCGACCGTGCTCAGACCTGGTCGTTTGTGATGCCGCATCTGACGGAGATCGGGCCGGTGTACGCCCTCGATCTGGCCGGTTTCGGTTTAAGTGGCTTTCCGCCGGGTCAGCGTTATGCGACGATCGCGCAGCAGGTGGCGTTCGTACAAGCGATGATCCGCGACGTGATCGGCAAATCGGTGTTGTTGGTCGGTAATTCGATGGGTGGCTGGATAGCGATTCGGGTTGCGCTCGAATCGCCAGAGCTGGTGACAGGTCTGGTGCTGCTTGCGCCGGGTGGTGCGATCTTGCGCGGACGCGAGTCGTGGGAACCATTCCTGCAAACCGTCAGCCTGGCCGATAGTCGCACTGTGCGCACGGCGCTGCGTCAGATGTATGGCCGACCGCCCTTGCCCCTCTACCTGGCCGAGCATGGATTACGTTCAATTTTCCAACGCGATCCAGTTACCCAGTTCATCGCTACAATCGACGAGCGGGATATGCTCTACCCAGAGGATTTGCGGGCGGTATCAGTCCCGACAGCCCTGATTTGGGGTGAATCCGATCGATTTTTACCCCCAGAATCACGTGATTTTTTCTGTAGCAATCTGCCCAATGTGCAAGTGCTGATCTTACCCGGCTGCGGTCATATGCCACAGCAACAGCGCCCACGCCAGGTTGCCGCGTTTATCCGGCGTTTTGCGCAGGTCTTAAGAAGACAGGCGCAAACCGGTCACGCATATACTGCATCACAGCAAGAGTGATGAGGCTCACCCAAGATTAGCGCATTCTGCCGCTTTGTTGGTTGGATTGCCCTACACACGACTATTGCGAGTGATGATTTACAAGAGTGCACTGCAAAAACTCACCACGGAGCACACATAGTACACAGAGCGTGTAAAGTTTATGAATAAAAGGATAATTTTTGACCATTCAGCGCATGGAAGAAAATTTTTTTCACAACCCTATGTTCAATGAAAGATAACATTATCTTTCGTCTCTGCGATCTCCGTGGTCTCTGTGGTGGAAAGATCACCGGTTTGCAGTGGAGTCTTACAACGAAAACAGAGCGTATCGTTGCGGGAGGAAGCGACTATGATTGTATCTGGTACTCGCGAGGCACGATTGCTTGAAGTACAGCGCATTGATATTCACGGTACAATTTTTTACGATGTCACCTTCCAACACACCGGTGAAACGCAATCCATCCGTGCTCGGATTGGTGCTGAGAGTGTCTATCCCAATCCGCAGGCTGGCGATCCGGTGTTGGTCAGCTATGTGATGGGGGTGGTGACGAATATTGCGCCACGGCCGTAGACTTTTCATTATGGTTTCAGCACCAGTGCTGCGAAGCGCGCCTGGCGGCCCTCACCTTCCCCCTGGCCCCCTTCCTCTCCCCGTAGGGGATTTGATGACCCGATCATCCTGGCTGCGGTAGCGACGATGGGCTGCTGATGGTCCAAGTGATGGTTCCTCATTGCGCCAGGGTATACAACAGGCGACGGCATAGATGACTCACAATACGCGCTCGTGTGCGGGCTACCCCCCTCAATCCCCCCGCTTGCGGGGGGAAGGGGGGTGATACCGCAAGCAGGGGGGCAATACCGCTTGCGGGGGTGACAGCAAACGGGATTGGTATCAGGTAGAGCGTTAGCCCGCCTGCCCTTGCCGTTCAGCGTAACGCTCGCTATAATGAACACATCACGCTAATGTTCGCTCATCCAGGGGCCGTTTATGCCGCTAACCATAACCCTACATCGCACCGACGACAACCGCGCTGAGGTATACGTGGCCGGAGAGCACATTGCCTCCTTTGACCCAGCAGCACTGCGCCTTGATCACCCGTTCGTCAAACCACACCAACAGGCGAGCGACCCGGTTGCATACGGTCAACGATTACTGGCCGCCCTCGGCGGCGATAACCTGAAGCGGATGCTGACCGAGTTGCCGTCTGCGCCACAGCTCGAGAGCATGATCGCCCTGCACACGACCGACGCTGAACTGGCGGCGATTCCCTGGGAGTTTCTGCACAATGGAAATGAGTTTCTTATCACGCGCTACCTGCTGGTACGCGAAGTAGAGGTGCCAAACGCACTCCTTCCTGCACCGCCGCTATCTGATCAGCCATGGCGGCTGGTAGTGGTAGCGAGCAATCCCTTGCTGAAAGAGGTGTACGACGAGCAGGGAAGACAGTGTGATTGGCAGCTCATGGCGCCCCTGCCGGTAGAGCATGAACTCGATCTGCTGCGTGACGATTTCCAGAAGCAGCGATTGCACCTGCGTTGGCAGCAGATTGCCCCCACCCGCTCGGCGCTGATTGATGAGCTGGCGACGATCGAGCCGCTCCTTCTTCACTTTGCCGGTCACGGTGCAGTTGTCAATGGAACGCCAGTACTGTATTTTGACGACGGCGCCGGGAAGCTCGATCCGCAGACGGCATCTGATCTGGCGAACCATCTGCGCGGGATGGTGATGCTGGCCTTTCTCAATGCCTGCCGTACTGCCGATAGTATCGAGCCAGGGGCGAATCTGGCGCTAACCCTGGTGCAACATGGGATTCCGGTGGTGCTGGGGAATCAGTACCTAGTATTTGACGAAGCGGCAGCACCGGTCGCTCGCACCTTCTATCGGTTTCTGGCTACCGGTCTCCATCCGGCGCAAGCCCTCTATCGGGCGCGCCTCCAGCTTCAGAGTCATCGGCGTAATGAGCCGCTGGCGTGGGCTGTACCGGTACTCTACCTGGCGCGGGGCTACCAATGGCCTAAACCGCCTGTTGGGAACCAGCACCAGCCCCCGCCGCCCATTGAACCGCCGCGCCCCGCAATCAGCGCCCTGAACGCCCCCGATTACGCAACCGGCGCCTTTGTCGGCCGCCAGCAAGAATTGTACGAGCTGGCCCGGCTCTTCGTTCACGACCAGAAACGGATTGTGACCATTCGTGGCACCGGCGGGATCGGCAAAACAGCGCTGGCAGCAGCGCTGGCCCATCGCTTGCGCTTCTTCTTCGACGACGGCATCGTTGCCCTGAGCCTGGTTCTCCCTGGCGAGCACGCCACCCTCGCTGCCGCGACCGTGCGTCGCCAACTGGCAATGGCGCTTGGTATCGACGTGAAGGATGAAAAGTCCTGGTCTGCTGATGAGCAGGAACAGGAAGACCTGCTGATAACCACAATCCGCTCACGCCGCCGCATGCTTGTGATCTGGGACAACTACGAGACAGTGCTCTGGCGGCTAGGGCTAGAAACCGTTAACGATGACGTTGCGCCCTTTACGCCTGAACAGCGCGACGAGGCATTTGCCATCCAGCGCCTGGTACGCAAGCTGGCCGACAGCGGCGCATGGATGCTCTTTACCACCCGTCAGTCGCCGGTGGGACTGCCTGGCGAAGTGTGCTTCCCACCGATAGAGGCGGGGCAGCAGTTGGCCGGTCTGAACCCGGAAGCCAGTGTTGAACTGATGCGGCGCTGGATCAGCAAACGCACGCCCAGCGAGACGTTTCTCAGGCAACTCGCTGATGCCCTTGATCACCACCCGTTGGCCATGGTGCTGACGATCAGACGCTGGGATCGCGGGCAAGATGCCGAGAACGCCTTTCTAGAGCAGTTGGATCAGGCGTTGGCTGAAGCCAGGGATCCGGCAGCGCCGGTCTACCAGCAGACCTCGGTTGAGATAAGCGTCCGCCTATCGCTGGCAGCGCTGCCCCCTAAGCTACAAGAAGCACTGCGCTGCCTTACCATCATCGCCAATCCCAAGATTACCCCGCTCCACGCTGCGGTAGTGTGGGGGATGACAGAGGGATCACAGTGGCTGGTCGAACCGGCCCACCGCCAACTGGAAACTCTGCAACAGACCTCGCTCCTGCTGAGTCATGGCTACGACCAGGAACATAACCGCGCCCTCACCTACGCGATCCAACCGGTCATTGCCACAGTCCTCCGCAGGGACGCCCAGGCTCATGATCTCAGCGCTGCTCGTATTCGCTACGGACGGTGGGCGGCGGCACTGGTCGATCAAGCCTGCGATTCTCAACACGGCATCAATGCCAGTGCCGAACTGGCGCAGCAGATGCAGTCGCTGCTGCCCGACATTGCCGAGGCGCTGGCCGCACTGCCGATAGCAGAACGGGGCTGGGCGCTCTGGCGGGCAACGTGGGTACTCAACCGCCTGGGTGATCCGGCTACGGCCTGGCGACTGATTGAACAGGCGAACCAATTCGCCCAGGAACACAACGACGAAGCGCTGCTGAGTCGCGTCTACCACCAGCAAGCCGACCTACT
>NZ_JPIM01000082.1 GCF_000735195.1 Chloroflexus sp. MS-G | reverse complement strand
CTTTTTCCGCAGAAGACTATGCATCTCACGTTCAGCACACGTTTTTAGGTATTGCAAGAGCTTCCCTAGATCGTCGCCCTGCAAGAGATCGGCTTGACGAGTAACGCCTTTTCTCAACTTGAGCCAGGCGTTATCGGTAACTTCTGTTTTATCATTCTCGTCAATCAGATCGGAAAACCTCATACACACTCGTTGAATCCATTGCCGGAGAATCGGCTGAAAGATTTCGGTAATGTGAATCCAGGCATCTTGATACCCGGCAAAGGCTCTGCGAAAAAGTTCCATGCAACACGGTGATGATCGTTCACTAGACTCACTAAATGCCCGACGTTCACGGCCACAACAGCGGGCGAGGTCGGCTATAGGAAGATCTGAGGCTGGCATGTAATACCTCACAGTTAGAGTAACAATAAGCTATTGTTCCTACAGAAAATAGCCCTGGCAACACACAGACATGGTTGCATTCGGATTTAGTTCTGATTCCGGTTGTTTCGATTGTAGCATGAACGATGTACGACATTATTACCAGAAACGCTCGTACATCGCTCAATCAGTTGCTCGTCACATAACTTCACGTGCAGAACATGTACTCATCCCTCTCACAAGAAAAGCACATCTTGACCGACATGCTGTTGCCATTTTTGAACGCGGAAGGTGCTAAGATAGCAACAACACATACATAACTCAAAAACAGGAGTGGGTATGAACAAGGGTCGCGGATTATCACGAGCCGAGCGCTTGAACGAGATGAAGCGGCTATATGTGCAACGGGCTTTTAGCGACATCGAGATGGCCGAGCGACTTGGTATCGATCGCTCTACCGCCTATCGCGACCGCATTGCACTAGAACAGGAATATCCCTTCATTGAAGAAGAACCGGGTCGCTACCGCATTGATCGAACCCGGTTAATTTCAGAGGTTCGGCTTAATCCTTACGAGGCGCTCTTCCTGTACTTACCGGCCCGACGTATGCTGCGCCAGACCCATGTAGCTAACCTGCATGTCGTCCATGCAGTCGAGAAACTGGCTGCGTGTCTCCAACAGCCGATGACTGAGCGGCTCCTGCAACTGACAACTGCTGTGCTCAAGCAGCAAAAACAGCCACAACGGTTGAGCATTCTCGAACAGATCACGATGGCGTGGCTGAGGCAGAAGAAGGCGCGTATCACCTACCGTGCGTTGCGCGCCCGCCGACCACTTATTCATACGATTAGCCCGTACCTCATCGAGCCGGCGCTTTGGAGTGATAGCGTGTATGTGATTGCCTATAGTGATGTTGCACGTGACATTGTACCCTTCAAATTAGAGCGGATTGAAGATGTAGTAACAACGTTAGAGACCTTTGAAATTCCCGAAGATTTCGATGAACAACAACTGCTCCGCCATACCTGGGGTATTTGGTTCGGTGACGATGAACCGGTTACGGTGCGCTTGCGCTTCAAACCCGGCGAGGCTACACAACGGGTGAAAGAGACTATCTGGCATCCCTCACAACAGATTACCCTCTTGGAAGATGGCGGATGTGAATGGCAGGCTCAGGTTGCCGACTGGCGTGAGATGGTGCCCTGGGTGCGCGGTTGGGGAGCAGCAGTAGAGGTGCTCGAGCCGGTAGAGTTCCGCGAGACGCTGATAGGGGAATCACGAGCACTAGCCGAACGGTACGGTTGGCATGTATCATCTGCACCATCCACGACTGGCGAATCAACCACCTTGCGTGACTTTTTCGGAGGTTAGATCGATGCAACTATACCCTTACCAGCAACGGGTTAAAGACCTCATTCTGAACGGTACATCTGTTGTCTTACAGGCGCCAACTGGGTCTGGTAAAACACGGGCGGCGTTGGCACCGTTTATTGAAGGATTTTTTGATCGGCCTGCCACTGTACCCCGTAAATGCATTTACGTTACTCCGATGCGCGTCCTCGCGAATCAGTTTTATGCCGAATATCATCAGCTTGCCGCGAGCTATTACCGACGTCACGGCAAACGGCTCGATGTTCGGATTCAAACCGGTGAACAGCCGGACGATAGACGTTTTGAAGGGAATCTTATCTTCTGTACCGTTGATCAATTTCTCAGTAGCTATCTCATGATGCCCTACAGTCTGCCGTATCGGCTGGCGAATGTGAATGCCGGCGCATTTGCCGGTGCCTACCTGGTCTTCGATGAGTTTCATCTGTTTGATCCAGAAGCAGCGTTGCCGACAATTCTCTACGTTCTGCAACAGCTTAAAGGTCTGGCGCCAGTGATGTTAATGACGGCGACATTCAGCGGGAATATGCTACAGGCATTAGCTAATCTGCTCCATCCGGCTGAAATCGTAACCCTTTCCGTAGACGAGATAACTGCAATAAACACCCGTGGCAATAAGCCGGCCCGTCAGCGCGTCTGGCAGGTCCCCGATACGCCCCTACAGGCTGCGGCAGTGCTGGCTGCTCATCGCCACGCTTCAATGGTCATCTGTAACACGGTGCGGCGAGCGCGTGAGCTATATCTCGACCTGAAACAGCAAGCTCCGGAAGGCACCGAGATTATTTTGCTGCACAGTCAATTTTTACCGTCGGATCGGCGTCGGATTGAAGAGAGGCTGCGGAAGCTCCTTGGCATTGGCGCACCTCGTGAACAAGTCAATCTGATCATTGTTGCAACCCAGGTGGTTGAAGTTGGGGTCGATATTTCAGTTGAGATCCTCCACACCGAACTGGCGCCACCGGCTAGTCTGATCCAGCGGGCCGGTCGCTGTGCCCGCTATCCGGGTGAGACCGGCGTGGTTATCGTGTATCCGGTTGACAGGTACGCACCCTATGCCTTCAAGGACAACAATTTGCTGAAAAAAGAGATGGATTTGACCCTTGATTGGCTGAAGTCCAAACAGGGTCAGCTCGATTTTACCGATGAACAGGCGTTGGTGAATGCGGTCAGTACACCACGTGATCGGCAGGTCATCGGGAATATCCAGGCCAACCGGCAGAATCGACAGAGCAACATTCACCGTTGTCTGGACGGTTTTCGTGAAGGAGCTTCGCGATTGCTAGTACGCGATGTTGACAGTCGAACACTGTTGATCCACCACGATCCGGACCAGTTGCTGGCCTCACCTTATGACGCCATTGGGCTAAACATTCCGCTCTATTCGTTGCGGAGTATGGTCAAAGAATGGTTACAACGACCGGTTACTGTACCATGGCGTGTGCGTCGGCTTGATGAAAGTGAGGCGGGTGATCAGTTAGAGAATAATCGGCCTCTCTACCGCTGGGTTGATGTCCGGGATGGTCGTGATCTGGAAGCAGCCGCACTGATCGTCGTTCATCCGGCGCTGGCCGGTTACTCAGAACAGGAAGGCTTCTTACCCAACGTCGGTCATTTGCCGTTTCTATCAACACTGCCACCTGCGACCACCTTAATTGATCGCACCACTTTTGGGTTGCGAGTCGAACCATACCGCGATCACATTCAACGAGTACTGCAAGCCTTTAGAGACCTGGCGCTCTCCGAACTTCATTTTGCCGCCAATGCCCTCGAACGAGTCGCTGGTTGGCAGCGGGGAAGTGTGCTGTGTGCGGCCTGGCTAGCCTGCTTATTTCACGATGTCGGGAAACTCTCAGTTGGCTGGCAACAGTGGGCGCATGCTTATCAGCAGGCAATCGGGCAACCGATTGACCAAAAAGTTGCCCTGGCCCATACTACCTTCGACCGCCAGAATCCAATTCATGCGCAGGAGGAACAACAGGTGTCACAACACTATCAACGCCCACGTCATGCCGCCGAAGGTGCATTAGCAGTCGCACGTATACTGGCCGAGGCGCTTCCTCATCAGGAACTTGTGAAAGCGACATTAACAGCGATTGCCCGGCATCATGCGCCTTTTGTACGGAATTGTCAATCGTTTAAACTGGTAGATAATGCGAAAGATGTTATTAAAGATACGCTACAATTCCTTCCCAAAGATGTCACCTGTCATGCGAATCCAGATATGCTCTGGCAACAGGTAGATACCGGTCAAGTGAGCCAGTTTGCCGATCTGCTTACCAGACCGACCGACCGTTACGGTTGGATTGCCTACTCGTTACTAGCCCGTGCGCTCCGGCGAGCCGATCAGCGCGGGACTGAAATGGGCTGTGAACAGGCAACACCCTGAATGTTGGAGTGGTTATGAATTCGTCGATCTATCGCAGTGAGTATTATGTGGAAAAGCGTACCGCTACGTTTGCCGATAATCTGGTTGCGTTTGGTGTAGCTTACGTATTCAACGGGATTGCCGATGGTCGAGCACGGATTACGATTGAGGATTGTGGTCCATATTTTGCTGTCATCTGTGATCCGCCATTGCGTGAAGAATGGGTTGCCCACTGTCAGTTTTTTACCGGTGCTTTTTTACTCATCACCGTTGATCGCAAGAGTCAGCAAAAGTTGATCAAAGGTACTCAGATTGCGGTTGAAACGGTAGCGGCAATGCCAGGAGTTGCTCCTGATTACGAACAGGCCAAAAGCGATAACGAAACCTATTGGGCCTGGCGACGTAGTGTGGGCGATCAGTGGCAACAGCTTCAACCACCGGTCGAACCCCACCCCGATTGGGAACTCTTTCGGGCAATCAATCCGGCCGCATTGCAAGCCGCTAACAGTGCGGCGGCTGAATGGTTTCAGGGGCAGGTCGCATTTCCAGAGCTACTGAAAACGGTGCTGATCTATACCAGTGCGCTTCCGAACAAAGAAGAGGAGGCCGCGAAACACTGGGCAGAAGTGTGTAAACGTCATGGACTGAAACACTCGAAACAGCTCAGCGCCTCTCAATTAATCAATCCAACCCAGGGCAAGGGAACGACCAATAGTAAAGCGATCTTTGCGAAGCCCGGCAATCTCAGTAACTTCTGGCTTACCGAATACCTGAAGTGGGTTGGATTGCGCTGGGCTGGCTTCACCCGTCTGATCAAAGATAGCAAGGATCGGAAAATCTATGTCCTGGCGCCCAACCGGCTCGACTGGGAGCATCACCTGGGTATCCGCGAGCAGTTTCGGCGCTTAATGGCTGGTTCAGGTGGCGCAATTCAGCTCGACATCCTGGCTGCGTTGCGTTATGCGAAAGCAGTCCTGAGCTACGCCGAAGTCAGTCGTAATCAGAGCCTACTGGCTCAGGTGTTCGGCACACACCAAGGTGTTAATAGGCTGGTGTATGGGCTTGATAGCGCCTACTACAAGAATCTCGGTCAGTCGGCGGCGGTTATGAACATTGCCCGGATTGGTCTACCGTCCTGGATACAACCACGAGTGCAGAGTGATATTCCGCGCTATCAGGCAGTGATTGACGAACACCTGCGGATTGTGCGCAATCTCGATGAGAAGCGTGGTGAAGAGTATGAATTACTCCGTAGCTACCGTGATTTTCTCTCCACCAATGAACTCACGGCATTACTGGCATTTACCGATGCCTACTCTGGCTTTGTTATCCAACGCGACAAGCTCGCACCGCAGTTTACGGTTTATTCTTTGGAGGTTATGATGAGTTCGATTGCCCCACCCTTGAGCAAGATCACCAAATCACGCGGCTTTCGCAATCTGGCCTATGCCATTCGGATGGCAACCGTTGAAGCTCATCGTCGCAGCCTGAAGCGTAATCAGGATAAGTACGAAGTATCGTATGAAGTGCGATATGGACTTGGGCAGGAACTGTTGCGTAAATCAGCGTATCCCAACGAGTTTATTGTCGCTCTGAGCAAGTTTATTCACGATTACAATGCGGAAAATGCCCGCATGCGAGAACGCTTGGAGCGTCAGGGTAACTCGCAACCACGCGGAGCACGCAGCGATGTTTCGATCCAGGATATTGATGAGTTGCTGGCCTTGATGGATAAGTATCGCGATCCGCAGATGATTGCCAGTTTGCTCGTGGCGTATGGCTATGCCAGCACATACCAGCGTGATGAAACTTATACGCCTGAGCGTGATACTGACGAGGCAAACGATCAGGATGCTGGTAGCACTGAGGAATCGGAAGAGGAATAGTCACATGTGTATAGCCGAGGAGACATCAGTATGAAGCCTATGTTCAGTCTGTCAATTGCTGCTCGTGCCGTCTTGAACCTCCACTCGTTGAATAACGAGGGTGGTGAGGGGTATCAGATTCAAACGCGGATGGTTAACGTCTTTGCCGATGGTCGTCTGCACAGCGTGAATGCAATTAGCGGCGACATGTTCAAACATATTCAGTCGGAACACCTGCATCGATTGGCGGTGCAGGCTGGCCTACCCCTTTCAATCGGTGCACGGCTGTTTAATGCCAATCGCATTAACTACGATCTCGACATTGACAAAGGGTTTCTCAACCAACTGAAGAAGGCCAAGAGTAATGCGGCCGAGCTTGACCTCATTCTGCAGCGCTGTGCGGTCACCGATATGGCAGGAGCGTTGATTACCGCCGAGAACCGCTCGTTGCCGCGCAAGAGTGTCGTCGAGTTTGGGTGGGTCGTAGGTGTTCCAGGAAGTGTTAAGACCGACTCATACTTCCATGTCAAATTTGAGAGTGAGCGTGGCGGTGGTAGCGCTGGCGTTGATGAGTCTGGTTCGATTACCGGAAAACAGACTCCCTTCCATCGTCCAGCATCATCGGGTGTCTATGCAATTGTGGTACAGGTTGAGGCAGCACGGGTTGGCTTCAACGATATTTCGCAACGCTACGCCATTGATGCCGAACAACGGCAGAAGCGTTTACGCGCCTTGCTTGAGAGTGTGCTCTACACCTTCATCGAGCCTGCCGGTGCGATGCGGACGGCGCAAAATCCGCACATTCTTGACGTCAGTGGTGTGATCTCGGTCAGCTCGAATGTTCTTCCGGCGCCCTGCATCTCGCCACTGAAAGATGATTTTGTTGCCGATGTTCAGCGTGTTGCTAACAGTCTGAACGAGCTCCATCCAGGGGCAATTGAGCTGTTTTCATTCGCTTCGCTCGGCGAATTTGCCGAACAGATGAGTCGTCTTATTCGGGAAGCTGAACCGTTTACTCTGCCGGTGGTGCAGGGAGAGTAGCTTATGTGGTTAATTGCTGAATACGAAGCTGTCTCACTCTTCTCGTTGCGTCCGAGTGCCACGACTGCTTCTGGCGGGAAAACGCTGCTGGCGCCCTCGCCTTTTGCGATCAAGGTAGCGATCTTCGATGCCTTGTGTCGGCTCCAACCGTTAAGTACGGTGCAGCGCTACTGGCCTGATATTGCCCGCTTGGAAGTAGCATTACGACCGGCAGCGCATGCAGTTGTCTCGAACGTCTTTCAGCGCGTTCTCCGTCCTAGCCGTAGCAACGCTCAGCCCAATGATCCTGATTTTGAAGGCTTTTTCCAACGGACAATCGGGTATCGTGAGTACGTTCATCTGGTTGGTGCCTTTGCGATTGGGTTGGGCTGGGAAGGTACAGCGCAACGTGATTGGTTATCTACCGCGTTGATCAATATCACCTATCTCGGCAAACGGGGCGGTTTTGTTCAACTGCTACAGGCACCCGAATACCAGGAAGTCTTACCGCCAGACTTTATTTCGCTCACTCAACCTGGTATGAATTTCCCGCTTGACGGAACTCTCCAGGTCTTAGATGACTGTGATGATAAAGTAAGTTTTGAGAAGGTGAATGTTTATGATCAGACAAAAAAGCTGTCGAAAGATGACCGTCAGCCGCGACATGTAGTATTACCCTACCGATTAAAACGTTCGTCTAAATCGTTCTCGTGGTACGAACGGATCTAACAGCACCTCGTGACTAATAAAGGTCGGGGCACGTTACATCGTGCCCCTCCTCCCCGTCATCCTCCGCTGTCATCCCCCCAACGCATCCAACACTGCTGCTAGCTCGGCAGGGCGTGGTGGTGTGAAGACGACTGACAAAGGTGCTGCCCAGTTCCAGCGAATGATCCCGTTGGCATCGATGACGAAAACACCGGGTAAGGGCACTCCCATCGCCGATCCCATCCCGTAGCGGTAAAATACTTCCCATTCGGGGTCGCTCAGAATTGGATATGGCGCACGCAAAACCTCGGCCACGTAGCTGGTCATTTCGAGATCAGTACTGCTAACGACCAACAGGTGGGCATTGCGCTGGACGAACAGCTCATAATGCTCCCGCAACGCATCCAGTTGCGGCGCGCAGTGCGGTCAGAAGAAGCGGTCACTCACAATCCGGGTAAGATTGAGTACAACCGGTCGACCACGCAGCGCGCTGAGGGTAATCGTGCGGCCATACTCAACCCGATCCTCCGGTGGCCCGCTTATGAACTGTGCATACGGTAGAGTAAAATCGGGCGCCTCACTGCCAACTGGCGGTACGTTGGCCGGGCCGCGCGGTCTAATGAATTCTTGCCGCCATTTGTCGGTCATTGGAATGAAAGGTCTCGCCATAGTACCTCCGCAGCAGAAGAAACACTTCTTTATGTAGTATACCCCGATTTGCAGGAGATTGAAGACAGGAGATAGCAAATAGCCAGGGTGAAAATCCCTCTTTCACTCGCTGGCAGAAGCGGAATGAGGCCAGATGGTTGGTGAGGAGGTCTAACTCCCCACTTCCTCAAAATCATAATTCCTTTCAAAATCCCACTTGCAATTTCGGAAAGGTGTGTTATAGTAAGCAGGTAAGTCAACGTCGTGTGCTGCAAGACCGGTATCAGAGAACTCTCGTGCATTTGGTCGATCGGCAATGCTTCATCGCTCGAAGCAAGTACGTTGTCGATCGCCGGAGCGACCAATCGATCCAACAAGATCGATGGCGGCAGTACGAGAGGTCTATGATAGCCGGTTTTTGATATGCCATGACGGTATGTCAAACCAAGTTTCTGTGGAGTATGTGCAATGTTGGTAAAACTGTTCGTCGGGAATTTGCCGTGGAATGTGGGCGATGCTGAGCTGGGTTCGATCTTCGAGCCGCATGGTGAAGTACAGAGTGCACGGGTCATCAATGACCGTGATACCGGTCGCTCGCGTGGTTTTGGCTTCGTTGAGATTGAAACCAATAACGTCGCCGCTGTCATCCGCGCAACCGACGGTCTTGAGGTGGGTGGACGAAATCTGAGGGTAAACGAGGCGGAAGATAAGCCACGTAACGCTCCTCGTGGTGGTTTTGGTCGCCGTTATTAATCTATAGCGGAACAATAAGCTGAGAGCTGGGGGCTGGTTCTAAATCGGCCCCCAGCTTTTTTTGTATCTCCTCTTTATCTTTCCACTGCTGAGAAAGGATGAAAATCGCTTCATTTCTCAGAGCTTGATCAAAAACCCGAATTTCTCATGAGGCTCGTACCGTGCATCTGCGACATTGCGTTTGAGAGCCAACGTCCTTTGCCTCCATCCGCTTCGCGTTCTCTCTGCTGCGCAGGCAACCCCAGGCGATGCGCGGGACGGACGGAGTTCACCTCGCTACTCGTTCCTCCTTCCTCTCCTCATGTGGGAGAGGAAGGAGGCCAGGGGGAAGGTGAGAGAGACCGAAATCGTCATCTCCCTGCAGTGTGACGACGGTCGGTATTACCAGCTCTCCGTGACTATCGTCGTGAATACCTGTAGGGGCGAGGCGTTGCCTCGCATTTCCTTGTGAATCGTCTTCCATCCATCGCCGAGGTGCATCCGTTGCGAGAGGATGACAGATGATTCGGATAGGCTTTAAATTGACTGCTTCAGTCGCTCAACGAGTTCGATGTAGCGGCTCATTGCCTCGGTTGCTGTTACGCCTTTAAGTTTAGCCCATGCATCGTACTTTAACCGTCCGGTCATATCGAGCACACCTGGCCGACTACCCTGCACATCACCAACCGTCGCCTGTTTGTAGAGCGCATACAGTTGTAAAAGGGTTTCGTTGTCGGGACGACGCGGTAATTGCTGCACCTCTTGCGCCGCACGCTCAAAAGCCGCCTGCAGATCACTCATTGCCGGTTCTCCTTACGTTCACACGGATCGTGTTCGTATATCGTACCATAATTTACGAGACGTTTAACGCAATGTGTCAGAACTTGTCTGGAAATCCTCCTACCCAGTGTCCACGTTCTGAGAGGCTGATCGAAAACCCAGCTTTCTCATTGGGCACGTCCCGTATCCGTGCGACCATTTCGGGAGGAGTTCCACCATGCTTTCGCACTAGCTACACTACTTCCCCCCTTCCTCGCCCCGTGTGGGAGCGGAAGGGGGCCAGAGTGACAGTGAGGGGGGCGTCAGATACTCTCCGCCCAACCACTTCTACGCAGAGGAAGGGTGAAAACGACTGGCGGGAAAAAGGTTTTTCAGATACTCGCTCAGCAGTATTATTCATCCCGCAGCGCAACTGCCGGACTGGTCTGGCTCATGCGCAGAGCTGGCCATACTCCTGCTAACACCGCAGCAATCAGTGCTACCATAAATGCCTGTCCAAAAAGTGCCGGATCAACAGCTAATTCCAGTGTCCAACCAAACGAGCGCTTATTGATCACATACGTCAGGATCAGGGCCAGCACCAATCCTAACGGTGCTGCCAGCAGACCGGCAGCCAGTCCCATAAGTCCAGTCTGACCGAGCACGACTCCCCAAAGTTGGGCAGGGGTCAAGCCAACAGCGCGCAATACCCCCAATTCACGGGTACGTTCGAGCTGTAATGCCATCAGCGCACTTAAAATACCAATAAACGCAACGATAGTGGCCAGGAGCTGCAGCACAGACGTGATGGCAAAGGTGCGATCAAAGACAACCAGTGTCCCCTCACGCAGAGCACGACTGGCATTGACCAGCACCGTCCCATACGCAGCACTTATCGTCCGCACCCGATCAATCACCGCTTCGACATCGTACCCATCGCGCACGTAAATAGCCAGTGAAGAGATCGCCCAGTCATCCCATAATGCGCGGTAGGCAGTATCGTTCATCCGTATCACCCCCCGATCAGAAGTGTAATCGTAGTAGACACCGGCAATTGGAAGATCACGCATCCCGCGATCGGTGCGTACCGTCAAGGTATCACCAACGCCCAGACCACTCCGGAATGCTAACGGTTCTGAGATAAACACGGCGCCACGCTCCCAGGCTTCCCATGTAGTAGCATCCCCACCCTGTTGGAAACGTAGCGCCCGCCGACCACGTTCAGTTGCGCCTCCGATAGCAACCAGGGTTGTCGGGCCGGTTGGCAGGTCGATCTGCACACTACGAAAGGTGGTAATCGACTCAATTTCGGGCATTGTCGCCAGCGCAGCCGCTAACGCCGGGTCAAGCACGGTATCGATTCGATTAGCGACGTTACTCGGTGGTGAAACGTAGATGTCGGCAATTAAACTCTGCTCTAACCAATTGATAACAGTTTGGCGGAAGCTCCCGATCATAATTCCCACCCCAATGGTCACCGAAACTGCAACCATCAAGGCGGCAACTGCCACCGCCGTGCGCGACAGGCTGCTCACGACATCGCGGATCGCCATTCGCCCCAACATACCTGATATTCTTCCTAAGGTTGGTTGCATGACGGCCATGAGCGCAACCAGGGCGGGTGGTGTGATAAGCGCAGCACCGATAACGATTGCAAACAGACCACCAAATGCAGCGTAAAGCCCTGTCGTGTTGGCCGGCATAGGGATCACTAGCACCCCACCACCGAGAACCAAGAGTGCAATACCGGCGCCAGCCAGGCGCGGAATAGCCCGCCGAATGCGATCTTCGATGCTCGAACGGCGCAACACGGTACGCGGTGGGGTATACATCGCCTCAAGTGCTGGCATAAGCGCCGCCAGAATCGTGGCGATAACACCAAGTCCGGCCCCTTTTAAGAGCACGAACGGTTCGAGCTGTATATCACGCACGGTAACCACAAAATAGAGATCGTTTATCGTCTGCGTGACTAAACCGACCAGACCCCTTCCCAATACAACTCCCAGCCCCAGGCCACCAGCCACACCCAGCAAACTGATGATAAATGCCTCAGTCAATACCAGACCGGCTAACTGAGCACGACTCACACCCACACAGCGCAGCGTTCCCCATAAGGTACGGCGTTGGACAACACTAAAGGTCATAGTGTTGTAGATCAGAAACATACCAACAATCAACGCCAGCAGACTCAAGGCGGTCAGATTCAGCTCAAAGGCATCGGTCATTTGCTGTAATGCCCCGGTGCGAGCAGTGACAGGCTGAATAGTGATACCAGGTGGCAGGCTGGCCGCCAGCACATCGAGTTCAAATGTCTCCGGCACGATCAGATCAATCCGACTCAGACGACCGGTATTGGTTAGCAGTTCCTGCGCACTCGCAATATCCACAACAATCAGACCTTCCAGTGCCCGCCGACTCACCTCATTGGCAGGATCGAGAATACCAACAATCTCTAACATCGATTGCCGGGCGCCGATCTGGATCGGCACGTGATCGCCAGGATGCAGGTTGGCCGGTTCGGTGACGGTACGCGCGAGCAGCGCCGCCCCCGGTTTGATCAGCAGCGCAGCCAGATCGACCGAACCATTACTGGCCAGGTATGGCCGAAACGGGGCCTCGGCAAAGGGATCGATTCCGAAAAGCTGGTATACACCAGGCCCAAGGGTTGGTGCGTTAACATAGCCCTCGACAACCGGTGCAGCAGCCAATGCAGGGAATTGGCGCCGGATCATTGGGTACACTGTTTCAGGTAAACCGGTTGGGCCACCGATAATCTGATGTGTTGCCTGACCGGCGATGGTATCACCGGCCAGTTGAAAAGCACGACGGGCACTGGCATTTGCCAGATCGATTGCGACAACAACAGCTACCCCTAACGCTACCCCTAGCACACAGAGCACCATTTGCCACGGATGGCGAATAATCCAGCGAAGCGAACTACGCACGAGCATACAGGTTTCGTTCTAGCGCGGTACTTCAACGCGATTGAGGATACGACCAATGGCTGTATCGACGTTCAAGCCTTCGATTTCGGCTTCCGGGCGTAAAATGATCCGGTGCCGCAAAACTGGACGAGTCAACAGCTTGACGTCGTCGGGAGTAACATAATTGCGATCATAGATAGCGGCCAGTGTCTTTGCGGCGAGCAAGAGAGCGATTCCGGCCCGCAGTGACGCGCCGACCAGCAATTCAGGGCTATTGCGAGTCGCCTGGACAATCGCGACAATATAATTCAGAATGCCCTGCTCAACCTGTACCTGAGCAATTTCCGCCCGACATACCGTGAGTGCTTCGGGTGTTACAATGGCACGAAGACCGCTCGTCGTTAATTGATGCGCATCGAAACCGAGATGGTAACGGCGCAGAACTTCCGTTTCTACTTCACGTGATGCGTAATCGATCACCACTTTGAAGAGAAAACGGTCAAGTTGAGCTTCGGGCAATGGGTAGGTACCCTCATACTCAATCGGATTTTGGGTCGCGATGACGAAAAATGGTTCTGGCAGCGGCAAGCGCTGGCCTTCGATAGTAACCTGACGTTCCTCCATCGCCTCAAGCAAAGCGCTCTGCGTTTTCGCCGGTGCACGGTTAATCTCGTCACCTAGCAATATCTGCGTGAAGATTGGTCCTTTACGCAAACGAAACTGACCATTACTCAGATCGTACACTTGTGTGCCGACCACGTCGGATGGCATAAGATCGGGTGTAAACTGAATCCGACGAAAGTCGGCCTGGATCATCTGCGCCAGTGTTTTGGCCATCAATGTTTTGGCAGTGCCCGGCGGGCCTTCGATTAACACATGCCCTCCACAGAGGAGAGCAGTGATCAACAGAGTTAACGGCTCTTCCTGACCGACGAGTGTTTTACGGGCTTCGCTTAACAGGTTTGATACCAGTTGTGCAGTTTGCATACAAGTTTCTCCACAATGCCGCTACAGGTATGGTACCACGACTTAAAATGTTCCGGCAGGGGAGGGGTAACAATAGCAGGGTTTAACAAGAGAGGAAATAGAAAATAGGGACAAGTGATAAGGCAGGTTAGGAACCCGCCCCCAATAAGGTGCTTCTGAGACGGACACGGGTTCCACGGATGCTAGCGCAGGGCGCGGGCCGTTGGCCCACACTCCTAGCCGTGATGGTCTTTGGAATTGAAATACCGAAATACGTGCTACCCCAGCAAAACAACCAGGCAAATCAGCAAAAATGTGGCGAGTACTACTGTCAAACTGATAAATCCAATTCGCTCCCAATGTAAAAAACGCCAATCGGGGGGAATGAGGTTCTCGAAACCGTAAATTGCCAGCCGATACTCTACTTCTGGATTGCCAAGATCGAGCTTTATTTCCGTTAGCGGAATAAAGTTGATCTGTAACTCAGCCATTACAATCTGACTATCCTTATCCAGTTGCTTCTGCTGAAGTTCAATCATCTCTTTTACTTCGCTGATTTGAAGCCATTCGGGGGGAATGCGCTGAACTCGGTTCCGGTACACCAATTCGGCTTTGCAGGTGCGATGCAACCACGCCTCATCAACATCAGGCAAATCGTTTTGGGAACTATCTTTTACCACTCGCCGCGACCACTCCATAACCTTGCGCTGCACCAGACGTCCGAAGCTCTCGCAGCGTTTACAGGGTAACGAACCACGACCACTGCACGCCGAACAGGGAACGACCCGTTGTCGCACGACCGCTGGTGAATCTGCTGAATTGCTCTTCGGCTGCTGGTCAACAGGTTGTTCAGGAACAGTAACCCGCCGCTGACCCTGGCATGTTGGACAGGTAATCACCCCTTGCCCCTTGCAAGATGGACAGGTAACGATCTGTTCGGAACCGGGCACGATCACACGACCACCGGGATGTTCTTGAAACTCTTTCGGTGGTGGTAATTCAATCTGCCAGAGCGCGAGTTCGCGCTGAGGAGGGATCTGTTTCTGCTGGGAATCGGGTTCCTCTTCGAGACCAGCTTCACGGCGCTGTTCGATAAGCAAGCGTAGCGAAAAGAAGAAGACGTTCTGATGTTTCGTATCGTGAATCTGGGCTATTCGCCCAAGCAGCGGTTGATAAAAGCGCTTTGTTTTCGACCATTGGTCGAGCAACTGTCGAATAGACGTATCATCGAGCTTGCGTGCACGCTCTAACGCTCGCTCAAGTGGCTCGCGAAACAACGAACCACTCAAAGCCTGCTCTACTTCATTCGGCTCAATCAGGACGATTTGTCGCTGAGTTCGGGATGTCGTTACCGGCACCGCTGGGTCACCGGTTACGACATACGTCTGAGTGAAATGTCGTCTTAATGCAATTTCGAAATCAGATGCAGCCGCACCGGCACTGGTATAGCGATGTTCGCGATCAAATGCCAGTAACACGCGAATAATGCGATCAACCTCGCTCGGAAGTTTCGCACCAGCTTCTGCCAGAGTACGGATACGTGCAAAAGATTCGCGTGAAACCGGTGGGGTTGGTGTCTCATACCACGGTTCTTCGCCGGTCAGCATGAAAAAGAGCACCACCCCCAGACTGAAAATATCAGATAAGTGGGTCGCATTGCTGGCCGAGATCAGAGACTCTGGTGCAATGAAGCCAGGAGTTCCCATCACCATGTTGGTTGAGGTCAGCGAATGATCCGGATCGCGTGCTATCCCAAAATCGATCAAATACGCCTTATGCTCCTGCTCATCGATCAGGATGTTACCGGGTGACAAATCCCGGTGAATGAAGTCATGACTATGTGCATAATCGAGTGCATCGGCAATCTGGCGAAAATAGATCAGCACTTTATCAGGCGGCAGACGTTGATCGCGCCCTTTGATACGGTCGCGCAACGAAACACCAGGGATGTATTCAAACACAACATAGTGAAACGGGTTTTGGAAACCGTAATCGAGCAAGCGCGAAATATGGGGATGGCGGAGGCGTGCAGCAATCCGCGCTTCTTGTTCAAAGCGTCTGATGCGTGCCGCCTCCTGGCTCAAGAGCACCTTCAGCGCGACCTTGTGCTCTTTGATTTGCCGGTGATGGGCACGAAAAACCCGGCTTGACTCGCCACGCCCAATCTGCTGCTCAACCTCGTAATGGCCAAATACCCTTGGCAGACTGGGGGTAGAAGGAGTATTAGTCGTCATAGCCATTTGGATGAGTACGATGCCACTCCCACGCCGATGCGATAATTGACTCAAGATCGGTAAATCGCGGTTGCCAGCCCAACTCGGCGCGAATCGTCTCGGAAGAGGCCACCAACACAGCCGGATCACCTGGTCGGCGCGGCCCAACTACCGCCGGGATCGGATGACCGGTCACCTTGCGTGCCGTTTCAATGACTTCACGCACAGTAAAGCCCTGGCCGTTCCCCAAATTGTAGCGACGCTCACCCAACCGGTCGAGCGCTTCCATGGCCAGAATGTGAGCACTCGCCAGATCAAGAACGTGGATGTAATCACGCACACACGTCCCATCACGGGTCGGATAGTCATCACCAAATATGGTGACATAGGGCCGCTGACCAAGTGCTACCTGAAGCACAATAGGGATCAGATGCGTTTCAGGATCGTGGTCTTCACCACGATTTGGGGTATCACCGCAGGCATTGAAATAGCGCAAGCATGCATAACGCATCCCATAGATACGGGCCATCCAGTGCAACATCCGCTCGATAAAGAACTTCGACTCACCGTATGGCGAACCGGGCACAATTCGTTCGTTCTCAGCAATCGGAATCCGTTCGGGTTGATCAAACAGATTTGCTGTGGAAGAGAGAATAAACCGGCGCACACCGGCGGCGATTGCAGCCTCAAGCAGATTGGCTGCGTTGGCAACATTATCGCGCAAGTACAGAAAGGGTTTCTCCATACTCTCGCCAACCAGCGTATACGAAGCGAAGTGCATAATCCCATCGATACCGGGATATGCGGCAAAGATGTTGCTCAGTGTCCTTCGGTCGGCCAGATCGGCTTCAATAAAGACTGCCTCTGCCGGAACAGCGGCCCGATGACCCTGATACAAATTATCGATGACGATCACTTCATGGCCAGCGCGTACAAGTTCGGCACTGGTAATACTACCAATGTAACCAGCACCGCCAGTAACCAAAATCTTCATGAAAATCCCCTCTCTCAAATACTGACCGCAGAATCGCTTGCTGATGATTCTGGAACCTCAGTTGGATGCTGTTCAACAGGTGTGGTAGTTCGTGCGATGTAGAGTGCCTGGATGGCTCGTTGTGCCAGACAGACAAAGGTGCGGTGAAGCGGAGCGCCACCATTGATCGGAAAAATCGTCACGTTTCGGAGTGGGATAAAGTCATCGGCCAACTCCGTCAACATCTCTTCCAGGCTCACATCGGGCCGTTTGTACATCTCGGCCCGCACGGCGAATTCGGCGGTAAAAAACATGACCGTCTGGGTTGTCCGCTGTGTTGCAATTGGATGATAATCGGCTGGCGGTTCAGGTTCGGCCAACACCGACACTAGCAGCGCATCACCCCAGGCAATCAATGCTTGTGGTACACGCTGAGCTTGCTGTGGTCGCCAGAGGGGGGCAATACTGACATCGTGCAGGGTAATGAAACGGCTCAAGCGGTTGTTCAGCGCATCGCTCACTCTTCGGTAGAGCGGGAGTGTGTAGCTACCGGTACAGAGAAGCGCTGGGGTAAAAACCTCAATGGTAAACGTAAATCCCTGGTTCATACCGTCTCCTGTACCGTTGCCAGGGTTTGCCAGAATTCCGGATAACTTACTGCCGCAGCCGTTGGTTCGAGAACTGTTGTTTCACCACGAGCCACCATAGCGGCGATTGCCCAGGCCATTGCCAGCCGATGGTCATGGTAACTATTGAGGGTTGTACCCTGGAGCTGACCGGGCCGCCCGCTGATAACCATTCCATCGGTGGTTGGTTCGACTAGCGCCCCCATCGCACTCAAGCCGGCAGCAACCGTCGCAATGCGATCAGTCTCTTTGGCCCGCAGTTCTTGCGCGTCTTTGATCACCGTTTCACCGGTTGCACAGGCAGCAGCTACGGCCAGGATCGGAATCTCATCGATCAGCCGAGGAATAAGCGCACCAGCAATCGTCGTTCCACGTAGCGATGACGAACGGACAACGACATCACCAACCGGTTCACTCCCTTCCAGCCGTTCATTGATAACCTCAAGATCAGCACCCATAACACGCAACACTTCAAGCGCACCGGTTCGCGTAGGATTAAGGCAGACACCAGGTGTCACCAATTCAGCGTCAGGATGGATTGCTGCTGCCACCCACCAGAATGCAGCCGACGAAGGATCACCGGGAACGCGCAGCGAGAGAGCAGCGGGCATTGTCGCAGCCGATGGCGGTTGCAGTATGATCTGTGACGACGAAACAGAAATATCAAGCCCCATCGCTGCCAGCATACGCTCGGTATGATCGCGCGAATCGATCCGACCGGTCAAAACGAGGGGAGCCTCGGCATTCAATGCAGCCAGCAGGAGTGCCGATTTAACCTGCGCCGAAGCAATGGGCAACTCGTAATGACCACCGCGTAACGTTGCGCCGCGAATCGCCAATGGTGCTCGATCACCATCGGCCCGACCATCAAGGTGCGCGCCCATGGCGCGTAAAGGCACGACAATCCGACGCTGCGGACGCGAACGGAGCGACGCATCACCGGTCAAGACACTAAAAAACGGATGACCCGCCAGTAATCCGGCCAGCAAACGGAGCGTTGTGCCTGAATTCCCACAATCGAGCACATCGGTTGGCTCTTGCAAGCCTCCCAATCCTACCCCATGAACAACCAACTCGCGTTCCGCAAGTTGCTCTACCGTTACCCCGAGTGCACGAACACACGCTACCGTTGAAAGACAATCAGCACCGGGCAAGAAATTCGTAATCCGTGCGTGACCTTCTGCAATTGCATTCAACAACACGGCCCGGTGTGAAATAGATTTATCGCCTGGCACCGAAATCACGCCACGGAGGCGCTTCGGCGCAGTCAGTGTTATACTCATGGTTTCTCTATCCACTTTAGCTCGCTTCTGCTTTCGACTCCAGATCGGGTGCTACGACCAATTTGTAGCCAAATCCGCGTTGAGTAATCAGGTATCGTGGTTTTGATGGGTCTGGTTCGATCCGCTGACGCAAGCGATAGACCAGCGCATCAATTGCGTTGTAATCAAAGATGGCGTAATCCCACACCTGATTGGCAATCTCTTCTTTACTTACCACCTCGCCTTGTCGCCGATAGAGCAGGGACAACAACCGAAATTCCTTCATCGTTAGCGGTGGTGACAGTAATTCACCGCGGATGTACACCGATTTTGTCAGTTCATCGACCCGGATTTCAGCCCGCACTGCACGCAACAACGATGGATCAAGCGTTCCTTTCATCGTTGCTGCCGGGTCGCTAAATGTAATAACGGTATCGGCGATCAAGATTTGATCAGAATTGTGCAGACTGCGAACACCAATCAGGCGCTCTTGATTGAGAAATGTGCCATTCGTGCTATCGAGATCACGGACAAAAAACCCCTCCTCGGTCTGTTCAAAGCGGGCATGACGTCGTGAAGCGAGCGGGTGATCAATAATAATGTCATTCGATCTATCACGTCCAACTGTAATGATCGGGCGATCCCACACGATCTCGCGGTATTCCCCATTACTTCGCTTAATAATCAGTTGGGGGGCGGGAGCGGATTGCATCGTTCACCAGCCTCCATCATGCTTTGAATGCGTGCGTGCAATATGGTACAATCACCTTGACCTTGCTGATTATACCATGGCATTTTCGCTTGTGGCAGATATTGTGACTCACCACGGCAATGATATGTGATTGGAGAGACGGGTGAGTAGTGGAAGCGGACGGCGCATCGGTCGTTATGAGGTGATCGAGGAGCTTGGTCGCGGTGGTATGGCCCGTGTGTATCGGGCACGTGATACACAACTTCAGCGGATCGTTGCGCTGAAAGTGTTGGCCGCGCAACTGAGTCTCGACACTGAATTTATCAAGCGATTTGAACGCGAGGCACGCACTGCGGCTAATTTGCGTCATCCTCATATTGTCACTATTTACGACATTGGTGAGGATCAGGGCATCCACTATATTGCAATGGAGTACATCGCCAGCCGACCATTGCACTCGATTCTCGAACAGTATGGTGCGCTTGGTCTTGGCTATGCCATCGCTATTCTGGAACCAATCGCTCAGGCACTCGATTATGCCCATCAGTCTGGCGCCGTTCACCGTGATGTCAAACCGCACAATATTTTAATTGATCGTAATGGTCGTGTCGTTCTGACCGATTTTGGGATTGCGCAGACACCAGAGGCGGATGAACAGCGCCTGACGCGCACCGGCGTGTTTATGGGAACACCAGAGTACATTTCGCCCGAACAAGCCGAGGCCCGGCGTGTTGATGGGCGGAGTGACCTGTACTCGCTTGCAGTGGTCGCGTATGAAGTGATCGCCGGTCGCGTACCGTTTAGTGGCGCTACACCCCAACTGATCGTTGCCCATGCGCAACTACCACCGCCACCTATCACGTCGTTTGTGCCCGATCTTCCGACCGACCTCGATCTGGTACTTACCCGTGCCCTCGCCAAACGACCAGAGCGTCGCTTTCAGACGGGTGCGGCGTTCATAGCCGCTTTACGTGAGGTGGCCGAACGAAATGGGATTGCGCCGGTCAGTACCTCTGAACTAGCTGCACTGGTTGAACCATCGCTCCAATCAATGCCGACGGCACCGGCCCCTGTGCCACTTGGGCCACCTGTGCTACAATCAGTAGCACACAAGGCGAAGCCTGCACCTGCACAGCTAGCTTCTGCAGACGGAGAAGCGGTAAGCCGACGCAAAGAACCGGCAGTATCGAACACTGCTCATCATCAGCCAGGAACGCCGCTGCCACCTGCACCGCCGGTACAACCCAGGCGTCACGACCCTGAACCAGTGGTGAGATCACCGGCTTTACCCTCCGATCGCACCGAGCAACTTCCATTTTTTATTATCGGTGGTTTGCTCCTGGTTGTGGTGATTGCGATGATGTTCCTGTTTATTCGCAGCTTCAATGTTAATGCTGGCCTATCACCAACTGCCACTGCTCCACTTGGCCCATCACCGACCCTTGCCGCACCACTGCCGACTGCGACGGCAACGTTTACGGCAGTACCTACCCTGGCGCCAACGGAAACATCAACGTCGGTGCCACCGCCACCATCACCGACGCCTGTGCCGCCGACAGCTCCACCACCGCCGCCACCGCCGTCACCGAAACCACAACCGTCGCCGACGGCCACAGT
>NZ_JPIM01000081.1:15000-21967 GCF_000735195.1 Chloroflexus sp. MS-G | reverse complement strand
GGAAATAAGTTCCTACATGCAGTATACCTCATAAAGCTGCTCTATCATCGGGGATGAATTCCACATGTTGCAATGGGTTTCTTCAGGTGTATCCGGTGCGGCGCTGCTCAGATCGAGTATCATGACGATGGGGAAACATAGTCATTGCTACAAAGACATTCTAATACATTGTTAGCAAGCTGTTGATCAGCAGCTAATACCGTGCCATCATAATAGCAAGCAGATAGAAAAGGGCTGTTTCAGTGCCCGTATCGAGGTGTACGTATGACGGAAATTGGCCGCTGGTTAATTGGCGTTGGTATCCTGCTGGTTGTGATCGGGCTAGTCATGATGGCTGCCGGACGTTTGCCATGGTTGGGTCGCCTGCCTGGTGATATTCTGATCGAACGCGACAACCTGACGATTTTCATTCCGCTTGGCACCATGTTAGTCGTGAGTCTGATATTGACGATCATCGCCAACGTGATTGCCCGCTGGTGGCGATGATTGTCAGAAAGGAAGTGTGTATGATCGATCGGGAAGCAGTGCAACAGCTCCGCGCAGAGTTAAGTGAATTGCAGCCACCAGTGCTGTCGCTGTACGTTGAGGTTGATCCAACCAGGCCCGAAAACGAACGGCGAGCGTGGGTTTTGCGTGCACGTAACGCAGTAAAGGCACTCGCAGCACCGGCAGAGATTGAACAGGCGGTGCTGACAGCGCTTGAGGCTGAAATTGCGCCGGAGGCGCGCACGCTGGCGCTGTTTGCCGCAGCGCCTGCTGCCGAACGCAAGAGCACCACCGTTGCGGTAACGAGGTTACCGCTCCATATCAATTTACCTTTGGTTGATGTGCGGAACGGACGGGTTGAGGCGCGCTGGGGCGAGCCGTATATTTCGCCGCTGATCTATGCTCTCGATCAGTACGAGCACACTGCCGTTGTCTGGTTGCGTGGCGAAGGCTGGCGCTTCTTTGAAGTCTTCCTCGGCGAGATCGTTGAGCACACTGATGTGTTCCGCAGTGTTGAGTCCGATCTCTGGCAGCAATTAACACAGTTCGATCCACGACGGCTGCGGGAGGCATTGCGTGCCCAGGCAATGGGGAATCGCGACCGATTTGCCCGACGAATGGAGAACATTGCGGTACGCTACCTGCAACGTCTAGCCGAGTTAACTGAACGTGCACTTGATCATCTGCGGGTGCGCCGCCTGGTATTACTTGGTCGTGAAGAGGCAACCAAACAGTTTGCCGATCTGTTGCCCCGTTCTGTTCGACAGATGATTGTGGCGCATGTTGCCGATCTGCCGCATCCCGATGCAGCACCGGCTCATGTGCTCGCCAAAGTCATGCCGGTATTAGAACAGGTTGAACAGACCCACGAGCAATCTCTGCTCGAACAGGTTGTGCGCCAACCGGGTGTGTGGGGAGTTGATCCAACTCTGAATGCGTTGCAGGAGGGTCGCTTGAGTCTGCTGATTGCACCCTGGTATCTAGACGCACAGGTCTGGATGACCCCTGAAGGGCTATTGGCTGCCAGTCGTGAACAGGCCGTTTTACTGGCCCCTGATAGCGATCCGCAACCGGTTGCCCTTCGTGATGTGTTGGTCGATGCCTGTGCCGCCTTTGCTACCCGGTTAGAGTTTGTGACCGGTGCTGCTCAAGAGCGGCTGATCCGCGATTTTAACGGTCTGGCCGGAATCTTCCGCTGGTAAGTGTACCGGTATGTGCCGGTAAGACGTTATACCGGTCGTCAAGAGATCATCCGTGCCTCACACGGGTAACATCGCTATCTTACAACATCACGTGTGTGGGAAACTATGGAATTCAAGGATTACTACGCAATCTTAGGCCTTAGCCCGGATGCTGATGAACAAGCGATTAAACAAGCCTATCGCAAGCTGGCGCGGCAGTACCATCCTGATGTCAATCCGGGTGACAAAAAGGCTGAGGAGCGCTTTAAAGAAATAAATGAGGCCTATCAGGCGCTGAGTGATCCTGAGCGGCGGCGAAAGTACGACGAGCTGCGCTCGTACTATCAGCGCTGGCAGCGCAGCGGTGGCCGCGGTGATTTCAACTGGAGCCAGTGGCAGGCGGCGCCTGGTCAACAAGTCTATACCTACAATGTGTCGCCAGAAGATCTCGAAGACTTGTTTGGCGCCGACAGTCCCTTCTCCGACTTCTTCAGTTCGATTTTCGGTCAACCACAATTTCGGCGGACGAGCCGAAGTGCGCGTGGACGCGATCTCGAAGTTCCGGTCACTATCACCCTGGAAGAGGCTTTTTCGGGGACAACTCGCTCCCTTCAGGTCGGTAACCGGCGGATCGAGGCTCGGATTCCACGCGGTGTACAAACCGGTACCCGCGTGCGTCTAAGTGGTCAGGGCGCGCCTGGTATCGGTGGTGGACCCGATGGCGATCTCTATCTGATCGTTGAAGTGGCGCCGCATCCGCAGTTTGAGCGTGATGGTGATGATCTGCGATCAGTAGTTGAGGTTGACGCCTTCACTGCAATAGTGGGTGGTGAAGTCAGGGTGCCAACGATTGATGGCACCGTGACGCTCAAGATACCACCGCTGACCCAGGCTGATCGAGTGTTCCGGCTACGCGGGAAAGGGATGCCACGCCTGGAAAATCCATCTGAACGGGGCGATCTCTTCGCACGAGTGAAGTTGGTGTTGCCCGAACCGCTGAGCGAGACGGAGCTGGCAACATTGCGTGATCTTGTGCGTCGTCGTAGGCGTTAGAACGTTGTATCACTAAACAAGAGGTTTCTATGGAACGTCAATCGGGACGCGGACGGTGGATCATGCTGTTACTCGAACTGGCGCTCCTGGCTGTGATTGCCAGTGCGTTTGTTTGGGCTGCATTGGTTGGCAATCGTCCGACGGCTGTTGCAGTTTCACCATCGCCGACGCCGGCGATGCAGATAGCGCCAACCGTTGGGCCAACGGTGATCCCGCTGTCCGTGACCGACCTTGAGGCTCGAATTGCAGACGTGTATCGTGAAGCCGGATCGAGTGTGGTGAATATCACCAGTCGCTCGGTCAGTTATGATTTCTTCTTCAATCCGATCCCACGTCAGGGTAGCGGTTCAGGTTTTTTCTACGATACTCAAGGCCATATTGTGACGAACTATCACGTGATTGCCGATGCCGATGAACTACAGGTTACCCTGGCCGATGGGCAGACTGTTCCCGCCCAGATTGTTGGCAGTGATCCATCAAACGATCTGGCAGTGATCAAAGTTGATCTGCCCGCCGGGTCGATCCGTCCCTTGCCAATCGGTGATTCTACCCAAGTGTACGTAGGTCAATTTGTGTTGGCAATCGGCAATCCGTTTGGTTTGGAACGCACTCTTACCTTCGGTATTGTCAGTGCGTTGGGGCGAGTCATTGAAAGCCCTAACCAACGCTTCATCGGCGAAGTTATTCAATCTGATGTCGCGATCAATCCTGGTAATTCAGGCGGCCCGTTGCTCAATCTCACCGGACAGGTGATAGGTGTCAATTCGGCTATTCTGAGTCCGAGTGGCGCTAATGCTGGTATTGGATTTGCCATCTCAGCACGTACTGTCCAACGAGTTGTGCCGGTCTTGATCCGAGACGGTCGTTATCCACATCCATCGTTAGGGGTGCGGGTGATTGAGTTGACGCCTCAGCGGGCTGCCTTGTTCAGACGGGCCGGTGTGCAATTACCTGACCAGGGTTTGTTGATCGCTGAATTGGTTGCGAATGGACCGGCAGCACGGGCTGGATTACGCGGACCTGACCGTCTGGCTCGGGTAGGCAATGTCAGTCTGCCACTTGGGGGTGACGTCATTGTCGCTATTAACAATCAGCCAATAACGACCAGCCAGGATTTAATCGTCTATCTCGAAACGCAAACCCAAGTTGGCGAGACGGTGCAGGTCAAGGTGTTGCGTGATGGTCGCGAGCAGGTGTTGCCGGTCACGTTGGCTGAGTTGCAATGATAAATGATAAAGGAGACGCCGCCTATGCTGGTGCGACGGAGGAGTTTAGAAGACCTGGCGCTGACAGTGGGTTTGCCGGTACCGGTTTTGCAGCATCTCGTTGATCTCGGGTATATTCATCCAATCCCTGAGTTGCCGGCGGCAGAGTTTGCCGAATTGCGTTTGATCCGCCGTTTGATCGATGATTTAGGAGTGCCGTCGGATGCAGTTGATGTCATTTTGCATATGCGCCGCCGTATGCTGGCAATGCAACGCGAAATTGCCCGTCTCCGTGCGGAACTGGCTTACCGACGTGCTCT
Source organism: Chloroflexus sp. MS-G (assembly GCF_000735195.1). Taxonomy (GTDB): domain Bacteria; phylum Chloroflexota; class Chloroflexia; order Chloroflexales; family Chloroflexaceae; genus Chloroflexus. The sequence continues at coordinate 17,722 of NZ_JPIM01000081.1, read as the reverse complement.
GCAACCCGATATGAACTGGGTTGACGCTGATTGGTACGAATAAGTGATTGGTTTGGATATGCTGACGCGAACATATACTGGTAGGAGGTGTATTATGCCGGTCTATTCTATCGATTTTCGACCGTTCGATTATCTCACCGCCGAACTATCGGCGCTCTGGTGGTTCTACCTCTCGCAGGGCTTAGCCTTAATCGCTCTGGGGATTGCAGTAATCATCTGGCCTGAACTTTTAGCGTTGCTGGCTGCGGCCTTTTTCATCGCTATTGGTAGCGTATTACTGGTGCTGGGCTGGCGGGTGCGACAGGTGAAACGTCGGTACGAACTCTTCAAGCGCTCGTTTATCATCGAGGCGTAGCAGAAAAGGATGTAACCAATGAGCGACTCATCGTATATTCGTATTTTACGTACCCGACTACCGTATGCTCAGTTCGACATACGACCATGGTCGCCGCCGCTCAATATCTTCGAGACTGATCGCGAGATCATCCTGGTTATCGAGCTTGCCGGTGTTGATCCGACCACGGTGCAGATTGAAGCCTATCCCGAACGGGTGCGAATCGCCGGGGTACGCCAGCTCACGCTGCCGCCCGGCCTACGGCGATTGCACCGAATGGAGATTGCTGCCGGGATGTTTCAGTTTGAGATACCATTCGAGCATGCCGTTGATCCCGAACAGAGCAGTGCTCGTTCCTTTCACGGTCTGCTCGAGATTCGGTTGCCCTTTGCCAGACATACCCTGCGCCAGGTCGTTATTCCAGTGCTGGAGGGAGAATAATCGTGAGCGAAAGTGCCTCTCCTCAACGTTTACCGATACCGGATATTCCGGAAGTATTGCCGGTATTACCGATAAACAATGCTGTGCTTTTCCCAGGCATGTTCTTGCCGTTAGTGGTCAGTGGTGATGCCTGGGTGCGTTTAGTCGATGAAGCAGCGCTCTCAACAAAGATCATCGGCGTCTTTCGTCGGGTTCAAACTGGAGCCGAGTTTGAACCGGCAATGCTGGCTTCGACCGGTACCGCCGCGCTGATCGTGCGGATGATGCGCCTCCCACAGGGTGGCGTGCAACTGCTGTTGCAGGGTCAGGCTCGGATTCGGGTACAGCAATGGATTACGACCAAACCGTATCCGCAGGCTCGGATCAGCGTTGCTATTGATCCGGCTGATGTCTCGCTTGAGACGGCTGGCTTGGCACGGGCGGCACTGGTTGGCTTTCAGCAGATCGTCGAGCAGAGTCCAAATCTACCCGATGAGCTAGCTATTGCGGCCGCGAATGCACCGCATCCTGGAATGCTGGCCGATTTGATCGCTGCCAATCTTAATTTGAGTCTTGATGACCAGCAGACGGTGCTTGATACCTTCGATGTCTCCGAGCGACTGCAACTGGTCTTGCGCTTCCTCGAACGCGAACGAGAGATTCTACTCATCGGTCGTAAAGCTCAGGAAGAGGTCTCGAAGAATCAGCGTGAATATGTATTACGCCAACAACTCGAAGCGATTAAGCGTGAATTGGGCGAGACCGATGATCACGCTGCTGAGATCGCTGAGTTGCGGCGTCGGATTGAAGAGGCCAATCTTCCGGCTGAGGCGCGTCAGGAAGCCGAGCGTGAATTGTCGCGTCTGGAACGGATGCCACCCGGTGCGGCTGAATATACGGTCGCACGGACGTATCTCGATTGGTTACTCGATTTGCCGTGGCACACCAGCACTGAAGACAATCTTGATATTGTCCGGGCCCGACAGATACTTGATGAGGACCATTTCGATCTTGAGCGCATCAAAGAGCGCATCGTCGAATATCTGGCGGTGCGTAAGCTTCGCCAGGAAGAAGGGCAAGGCGGGGAAGCACGTGGGCCGATTTTATGCTTCGTCGGGCCACCCGGTGTCGGGAAGACGAGCCTCGGCGCCTCGATTGCCCGTGCACTTGGTCGCAAGTTCGTGCGGGTTGCCCTTGGCGGTGTACGCGATGAGGCCGAAATTCGCGGCCATCGACGAACCTATATCGGTGCGTTGCCCGGTCGTATCATTCAAGGCCTGAGTCGCGCTGGAAGCAACAATCCGGTTTTGTTGCTCGATGAGGTTGATAAGCTCAGTATCGGGTTCCAGGGCGATCCGGCGGCAGCTTTGCTCGAAGTGCTTGATCCGGAGCAAAATGTTGCCTTCGTTGATCGCTATCTCGATGTTCCATTCGATTTAAGTAAAGTGCTCTTCGTCTGTACGGCAAACCGTGCCGATACGATTCCACCGGCACTGCTCGACCGAATGGAATTGCTCGATCTGGCCGGTTATACCGAGCAAGAGAAGACCGAGATTGCTCGCCGTTACCTGATTCCGCGTCAACGGAAGGAGCAAGGCATGGTTGATCGTGGGCCGGCATTAACCGACGCTGCCTTACAACGTCTGATCCGTGAATACACCCACGAAGCCGGTGTGCGCGACCTGGAACGTCGAATTGGAGCAATTTATCGAAAAATGGCGACCCGGCTGGCGAGCGGTCAGGAGTTACCAGAGCAGATCGATGCCTCCGATCTCGATGAGCTGCTAGGACCGCCGCGCTTCCGTAGCGAAACGATCCTTGGCGAAAATGAGGTCGGCGTGGTTACCGGTCTGGCCTGGACCCCTACCGGTGGTGATGTGCTCTTCGTCGAAGTGAGCGTGATTCCGGGCAATGGTCAACTGATTCTCACCGGTCAATTGGGCGATGTGATGAAGGAATCGGCACGGG
>NZ_JPIM01000081.1:0-10000 GCF_000735195.1 Chloroflexus sp. MS-G | reverse complement strand
GATTTGAATTTGACACGGTAGCGACAATACTGGCGCCAGGGGCGACCAGATCGGGCTTGATACGACCATCAGTGGTTGGTCCAATCCGGCTAAAGTTCGTTACGAGATCATTTTGATCGGTAGCGCCAACCGCAACGACGTTCGGATAATCACCGGGTGACGCAACTGAACTACAGCCGGTGAAGTTACTATTGATATTGCCAGCGGCAAATACAACAAAGATACCGGCTGCTTGCCAGGCAGTGGCATACCCGCTATACACCTGATTGCCGCCCGTGTCAAATGCCCATGAATTGTTCAGCACGTGGGGCCGTAGACTGGGGCGCGGGTTATTGCCGTTGAGATCGGTAGGCGCCAACATCCATTGCGCGGCAGCAATAATATCACTATCGTTGCAATTGGTCGTACTACAAGCACGGGCCGCAATCCATCGTGCGCCTGGCGCAACACCCATAGCCGGTTGACCAGGTGGATCGGCAACCATGATGCCCATCACGTGTGTCCCATGAGTTCCCGAGTCGACTGGCGCCGGTTGGTTTCCGACCGGATCGAACCAGTTGTAGTTGTGATCAAAATTGCCGCCGCCGAGATTGCCACGGTACTGGTTCACAAGGGCTGGATGGGTATAATTTACCCCACTATCAATATTGGCGACGGTGATCCCACTACCGGTGACACCAAACTCACGCCAGACTCGATCGGCGCCGATGCGAGCAATATTCCAGCACACGTTGTTGGAGGTAGCTGAACAGGATACCGTCGATGTCGTGGCCGGTGGAGTCATCTGCAATTCGTGATCGGCGGTGAGCATTGCGACGTCGCTGTGAGCGGCCAGTGCTTGCGCCAGTGCTGCGTCACCTTCAACCAGCAGTGCATTCACAATCCAGAGTGGCTGGTAGCGAACGCCAAGGGCGTCAAGCATCGCCCGCACCCTGCGTTGACTCCGTTCGGCGTGGCTGGTAAGCGTTTGGTACACATACTCCCCACGCGCTTCCCAATCACGGATGAGAAAGGCTTGTCCCAGATCAGGACGGTCGGCAAAAAAAACGAGGAAGCGTGTCGTGCCGTGGCGCAATTCTGCTTGCAGATCAGGATCGATCGGTTCCTGCTGCTGAGGTAGCGGCACCGGAATACTGAGCGGTGTGGCCATCATTGCCGGGGCTGCCGGTGGTGGATAGCCAGTGTAGGGATGGATCGTCGATGGATTACTGTCAGTATTGGTAATCGTGAGGTTGAGCGTTGTGGTACTGCCAAGCTCGACTGTAGCCGAAAGGCTGGTCGGCGTCACGCTAAGACGTGGTAGATCGGCATAAACCGCTGCTGGCGGAATGAATAGCAACAAACTGATCAGGAAGGCGATGATGGTGAAGATAAACCGGCTGATGCGTTTCATACACTAAATCCAGATCGCAGCGAGAGTTGTTGCTGGAGGTCATCATAGCATAATGGTGATAGTTTGTGTCTTTCAATTCCGTCAGATTGTGCACTGCAAGTTCTATTCGCCCCACGTCAAGCGCAACACGCGCAGCCAGTTCTCGTAAGCCAATTTCCGTAGTTCAGCCGGTGTGAATCCTGCATCGGCTAACGCCTGTAGCAGAACAGGTAAACCGCTCACATCACGAATGGCTTGCGGCATGAGGGCGCCATCGAAATCCGATCCAAAGCCGACCCGGTCTATACCTAACCGTTCAACCAAATACTGCACGTGCCGAACCATCACGTCAATTGGCATACTGGCATCACGATGACCATCAGGACGCAAAAATGTGACGGCAAAATTCAACCCAACCATTCCATCAGAATCACGAATGGCAGCAAGCTGACGATCGGTAAGGTTACGACTGCTTGGACAGATGGCGTGTGCATTGGAGTGGGTTGCCACCAGTGGCGCATCACTCAGTCGAGCCACGTCCCAGAAACCGGCTTCGTTCAGATGAGAAACATCAATCAGAATGCGTAATTGATTACAGGCTTTGATCAGCGCCTTACCGGCGTCAGTCAGCCCCGGCCCGATGTCCGGTGAGGTGGGAAAGGCAAAGGGAACGCCGTACCCAAAGATATTTGGCCGACTCCAGACCGGCCCTAGTGAACGTAATCCGGCCTGGTAGAGTACCTCTAGTTCATCGAGATCGGGACCAATCGCTTCAGCGCCCTCGATATGGAAAACGGCTGCGATGACACCGTTAGTAAGGCATTCATGGATTGCATTGGCTGTACGACACAGTCGCACCTGACCGTTGGATTCCTGTGTTAATCGAAAGAGGCGTGCTGCCATGGCCAGGGTTGTTTGCAATGCGTAAGAGTGATCGAGGGCCGGTGGTAGTGGCAAATGATACGGAGGATCGGGCAAATGGTCTGATGGCGTCTCAGCGGTAGGTGGCGGTGGAACATAGATGGCAAAGAATCCACCACCGAATCCGCCTTTGCGGGCACGCGGGAGGTCGAGATGTCCGTGTGGGCTACTCTCGAAAAAGCTCCGCTCGGTACCGGGGCGTGGTCGATACAGATCGAGGATCACGTCGTTGTGTCCATCGAAGATTGGCAGCCACATGGTCGTTGTCATAAGCACGTCCTCACAACAAGAGAGCACGAATCTGGTTGGCAGCCTGCCAGCCACTTTCAATCGCAAGATGGACCCGTCCCTGTCCACTTACCAAATCGCCTGCGATCACAATGCGCTCGTAGCTTCGCAAGGGGGTGGCAGTATCGGGCAGCGCGTAACGCCAGCGTTGGACATTAATCCAGTATGGTGCTCCTAAATCACCGATCAACGACTTGATGTCAGCAAGTGCCTCGATAACTGGTGATGGGGCTTCGCTGAGCGTATATGTTCCTTTTTGCAACTCATCCCAGTGGGCTGTAGCCCAGGCATCGCTCATCTGGGCGATCAACAGGCCGTGATCGGGTGGAGCACGGTTTGGTTTATCGTGTTCGCATGCCAGCCAACTGATTGTATGTTGACGATCAACGTTGACCAGAGCGTACCACGGGACTACTGGTCGTTGCGGAAAGGCGACCGTGATACTGATTGAACGCCGGTATTGTACTGCTTGTAACGCCTCGACCAGATCGTTCGCTTCGCTGAAATTGCCCGCCATCAAGATTGCTGCCGACTGTGGTGCAGGCGCCGTAAGCACGACTGCGGCAAAGTTGCCTAATACCTGACCATCGTCGGCGAACAAGCGATAGGCGTCACCCTCACGGTTCAAGCGGGCAACGGTGGTCTCTATACGAACATCAATCCCGCTGGCCAGATACTTTGCCAGTCGGGTAATGCCGGTCGGCCAGGTCCATTTCTGTTCATCGGCCAAAGCGACATCGCCGGGTGCAATCGTATTTGAGCGAGTGAAGGTCCAGACCGGACGATCAATGGTTACCGCATCGCCAGTAGCGACGATCAAATCGCGGATGGCAGGAGTTGGTGCCTTAACATACTGCGCGCCGTGGTCGAAGCAGAAATCGCCGATACGCCGGGTAGCAGCTCGTCCCCCAACGCCACGACTCTTTTCAAAGACAACCGGTACAATATCGGTATGAGCATCAACCAGCGAACGGGCAGCCGCTAATCCGGCAACACCGGCGCCAACGATTGCTACCCTCTTAACCATGGGGCTTTACCCTTCTAGCAAGGCTTGCAAATCGGCTTGATCCTCATCGTTGTACGGTCCAACTACCGCCAGCCACTGTTGTTCGCTACCGATCAACCGCTGTGCAGCTCGTTGCAAATCGGCCAGCGTCAGCGCATCGAACTCGGCGATAATTTGTTCGACCGGCGGTACCGTTTGGTAACGCAGCAGACTGACGGCGTTGCGCGAGGCAATTGACCAGGTGTCTTCAAGCGAGAGTAATAAACTTCCCTTGAGTTGCTCTTTCACAGTGACCAGTTCTTGTTCGGTGGGACCATGCTCTGCCAGATCGTGAAGTACCGTGCGTGTCATCGCTACCGCATCACGAAGTGCTTCTGGTTCAACACCGGCATAGATGACCCACATACCGGTATCAGCAAACTCGTTGTGGTACGAACCGATGTTGTAGCTCAGGCCATGCTCCTCGCGAATTTTCTGAAAGAGGCGTGACGACATACCACCACCGAGGAGCGCATCGAGCGCCTGCACAGCCCGTCGATCAGGATCGTGATACGACACACCGGGCATGCCGAGGCAGAAATTCCCCTGTTCAATATCGCGTGGTAGTAAACTGAGTCTAGGCTGAGACGGTAATGGTGGCGCTGCCAAGGCCGTTGGCCGCTGACCGGTTGGTAGATCGGCGAATGACCGTTCAATTGCCGGAATAACCTCTTCGTGATGAACGTTGCCGGCAACTGACACGATCAGATTACCAGCGTGATAGCCCTGGCTGAAGAACTGTAAGAGTTCAGTGCGCGAGATGGCGCTGACCGTGGCAATGCTACCGGTAATATCGCGGCCAAATGGATGATCGCCCCACATCGTATGTTGTAGTAATTCGTGAACTACCTCAGTCGGATTATCTTGAATGCCGCGAATCTCTTCGATAATCACCCGACGTTCTTTTTCTAACTCGCTTGCTTCAAAGAGTGGTCGTTGGACCATTTCGCTCAACACATGCAACGCACGGGCGAAATGAATTGCCGCAACTTTTGCATAGAAGACGGTCGTTTCATAACTGGTAGAAGCGTTGAGATAGCCGCCAACGCCTTCAATGGCCAGCGAGATAGCGTGTGCCGTCGGGTATGCCCTGGTTCCCTTGAAGAGCATATGCTCGATAAAATGGGCAGCCCCGGCCAGCTCTGCCGGCTCGTACCGGGCACCGATGTCGATGAAACAACCGATCGCGACCGAGTATGTGTGTGGCAGTTCTTCGATCAGGATACGAATCCCGTTTGGTGTAATGTGCAAGTATGGCATTGCAGGTATGGGTCTGTTTACAAACAACGGTTACACTTCGCGACGCCAGAGTTCGAGTCGTGATGCAGGCTGCCCATGCGAGGGCGGAATCTCTAATCGTTCGATAAGATACGAACGTTCACCTTCCGGTAAAGCCTGTCGTATACGCAGATGCTGGTGCTCTTGACGCTGGGCAAGAAATTCAATCGCTGTCGGTGCAGCTCGTTCCAGTATTCGTAGCAGTTGGGCGTATGTTTTGCCGACCAGTTCTCGTGGATGACGGCCAACTATCTGGTTGGCGAACACAGTATTAATAGCGACCAACCGCTCAGTCTCATCAAAGAGGGCAATCCCTTCTGGCAGGCTGTCGAAGACGATGCGGAGCAGATCACGTGAGCGCTGCAATTGGTTGGTACGTTCGGTAACCAGCTCTTCCAGCAACTGGGTTTGTTCTCGTAAGCGGGCCACTAATTGCAGCGTTGCACAAATGGTTGCTGTCTGACGGGCAAACAAGTCTAGCAGATTCCAATCAATCGTCGATGGGTTTAGTTGGGTGCCGCTGTAGCCTAAAGCCAGCCCCCCAATCGCATGACCGTCGTGCATGAGTGGTATCGCAATACAGGTTTGCTCATCGGTGAGCGCCATTGTAACCACACTTTGACTCTCGACCGTCAGCTTGACGGCGCCACCCGCTGCCGCTACAGGTGCTTCAAGAGATATATTGGTGGGGGCAATCCATTCGGGTTGTCCCTGTGATGTTGAGCGCAGGAAAAGCAAGCCCCAGCGGGCAGCAAATACATCCCTGGCAATCTGATGGCATTGCCCGGCTACATCACTCGCTGTCTGAGCGCTACCCGCCATCTGACCGAAGTTGATCAACGTTAACATATGCTGCTGACGGAGCCGGTGTTGTTGATGGAAACGGGCCGCACCAATGGCTATACCGATCTGGGCAGCGATACTTTCGATCAACATCAGCTCGTGGCTGCCAAAAGCGTGTGTCGCTAGTCGATAGACCGTGAGCACCCCAATAGTCGCAACTGATTGGCGGATCGGTGTAGCGATCAGACTTCCACTACTCGGTTCGACAGAGCCGGTTGCGGTTCCTGTTTCGCGTAACTGAAACCGCTGTGTTTCATTGGCAAGATCGAGCAAGATAACACTGCTTCCATGGCGCAAGGCCCAACCTGCACTCCCGTGAGCCAAGAGTTCGGCAGCACGCTCGTTCGGCAACAAGCGTGGCGCACCCAATGAGACCGTGAGCGCATGTTGTGGAGTCTGGTCAGGCCCAACGAGAATGATGGTGGCTTCATCAGCCGGCAGGTGCACAGTAATGCTCTGGAGAACCTGCTGCACGAGTGCTGTTGGTTCAATATCCTCTCGAAACTCGATACCGAGCCGCGTGAGCAGTGCAGTCTGTCGGATCAGCTCTTCCGTCAACGCCTGGGCTGCCAATGGTGGCCCAATCGGACGTAACTGTCGGCGCAGTTGGGCATTTGCCTGCCGTAATTCACGCACATGCGCGACTAATTCGGCAACCGTCAGCGCAGCAAGATTGTCTGCATCCAGCATAGCGGTTCTCGTGTGCACGTCACTATCTCATCATGTAGAGTAGTATAACACGACCAGGGCGTTAGCGGCCTTTTGAGAGGTGAGGTGTTCTGTAGTATCTGCGTCCTCTCACCTTTCCCATCCTCTCCTTCCGCTCCCACAGGAAGAGGGGAAGGAAATGAGCGGCAGGGTTGCTATTCGTCACCGATAGCGTGTTGCTCCAATCAACGAGAGCTTCCTGTCCGCTCACTGATGGATGCGGATGTTCAGGAAATCGCGTGGGTCGGAGATGGGTGGTGGTGTGAACGACGTTCACCAGCGCACGCTACAAACTGAGAATGCTGAAAAGCCTTACGGAGGGGCAGGGATTTTCAACGTTCGCAACGCCTATGTCTTCTCACCTTTCCTCTCACATGGGATTGAGGACGGGGGAAGGTGAGAGAGCGGTTGCAATCTACCCCTGATAACGTGCTCTGAGATGGGCGCAGGTGCCATCAAGACCACTTCATGGCGCGAAACAGAGGCATCGTTCAGAGGCACGCTCACCACTCTCACCAACTACCCCTCTGGTGACTGTGAATACCCCATCTTAATCCAGCCCTTTTTGATCGCAACAATCACCGCCATTGTTCGATCATTAACCTGTAGCTTAGCGAGAATCGAGGTAATATGATTTTTAACAGTTTGACCGCTAATGCTTAATTCACTGGCAATCTCTTTATTTGAGAGGCCACGGGCAATGCAATCGAGAATCTCAATTTCGCGTGAGGTAAGCGGTGCGAACAGATTCGTGCCATCTTCTTCATCTGTTGCGGCCAGTTCGCGAAACTGATGTAACACGCGGGCCGCGACATTTGGGCGTGCCAGTACGGCATCATTGATCAGGTAGCGACCACGTGCGACCTCACGGATCATGTGAACCAGCTCTTCAGGGCTGATGTCTTTTGACGTAAAAGCCGCAGCGCCGACCTTGATCGCCTGAAACAGTTGTTCATCGTCTTCATAGACACTCAGCACAACAATGCCGGTGCGCGGTTCGCGCCGTTTGATCACTCGCGCCACTTCCAGGCCATTCAAGCCAGGGAGGTTAATATCGACGAGAACAACATCGGGAAAAAGCCGTTCCGTGAGTTTGATCGCTTCCTGCCCATTCTCGGCTTCTCCCACCACTTCAATATCAGATGCGCTTTCTAAGCTCCAGCGGACACCCTGACGAAAGAGCGGGTGATCGTCAATGACCAATACTTTTATTTTTGCCGATGTTGCCACAGGCGACTCCTCTGCTGTTCATTTCCTTAAGGGGTAACATCATTACCAATCGAATATCACGATAACGGCATCGTCACCTGCACTTCGGTACCGGCACCCCGGCGAGTGATGACCGTTAATTGTGCGCCGACCAATTCGGCGCGTTCGCGCATACTGGTCAATCCCCAGCTTTCACGACCGGCGCGACGACTTACTTCACGGAGATCAAAGCCCGGCCCTTCATCACGAATCGATAGATACAGCCGGTCTTTACGTAGCGTCAGAGTTACTCGTACTGGCGCACCACGGGCGTGTTTGCGAGCATTTTGCAACGCTTCCTGTACGATACGGTACAGGACAATTTCGACTTCAGGGGGGAGTCTCGGTATCGAATCCGCTTCAAAATGAACAGGATTGGTCACTGTATCCCGGTAGCGGCGAATATATTCGTGGAGTGCGGCTACCAATCCCTGTTCTTCAAGTTTTCCAGGACGGAGATCGGCGATAAAGCTCCGTACTTCGCGTAATCCTTCACGCACGCTGTCACCCAACTGACTTAAGATCGAGCCTAGCCGATCAAGTTGTTGCTCTTGCAACAGATTCTGACAGACTTCGACGCCCATCAGTGCATTGGCAAGCACCTGGGCTGGGCCGTCGTGTACTTCACGCGCCAGGCGGATCCGCTCTTCTTCACGCCCTTTAATAATTTGAGCGCGGAGAGCCTGCACCCAGGGATCGGCTGCGATGCCCTCTGCGTGACGGGTTAAGGTCGTACTGCTCATCTCAATCTGGCGAATGAGTTGATCGAGTTGGCGCAGTGCCCGGCGCAGTTCAGATTCGGTTTGCGCAGCCGCTGTATGCTCGCTGCGCAACTGTTGAACTCGTGCTGCTGCAGCCACAGTTGACAGACCACGTTCACGGGCAAATTGCTCTTGAATGACCGCCTCATCGAGTTGCCGTGAAAGGAGACGTACTCGTTGTACCAGGCTCTCTTGTTGTTGCAGCGCAGCCTGGTATAACTGGCGAAGTTCAGCGAGTTGGGCGTTGACAATTGCTGTAGCGCGTTCAAGCAAGACGGCTGGCTCCGTGCTCAAGGCCGTACTCCCTCGTCTGGTCTCATTGATGGTTTAAGTATAGCACGCAACCGATCATCAATGAAGGGGCACAAGATGATCAAAGCGTCATCTTGCTTTGATGCGCGAACGGTAACGCATACGTCTCCTCTTCGCGCTGACACAAGGGTTCAACGGTTTCAGTGCCTGTGCTGCGGAGCACGCCTGGTGGCCCTCACCTTCCCCCTGCCCCCCTCGCCTTCCCTCCCGTTCCCGCACCAGGAGGGGCAGGTTTCCAACCTGCCCACTGGCCGTACCAGTAGGGGCAGGTTTCCAACCTGCTCCCCGGCCGTACCAGTAGGGGCAGGTTTCCAACCTGCCCCCCGGCCGTACCAGTAGGGGCAGGTTTCCAACCTGCCCACCCCGTACCAGTAGGGGCAGGTTTCCAACCTGCCCACCCCGTACCAGTAGGGGCAGGTTCCTAACCTGCCCACCGGCCGTCTTGCGTAGACGGGCGCGTGCGGGTTGTCGGCATTGGCTCCTCACCTTCCCCCTGCTCCCCTTCCTCTCCTCCACGGGGAGAGGAACGTGGGGGAGCTGGAGCGCAAGAACGTTGGAACCTCCTCACGCGATGGTCGCACGGACACGGTACGTGCCAAATGAGAAATTCGGGTTTTTGATCAGGCTCTTAGAGCCTATCCGAATAATTGTCTCACAGTACAGCGGATGAAACCTGATAGATGTACGGGTGCAGCACCGCTGCACCCCAACCGATCTTCTTCTGCGACAGGGTATTCCGGATAAGCTCTTCAGCACCCTCCCCTCTTGATGGGAAAGCAGTGCTTGTCGCGGAGCACGTGATGTGTGCGGGTTGAGAACCCGTCCCTCCTACATAACCCGCGATGGGGCGGGAAGGCGACCGTTCTGTTAAGCCGATCCCTTACAAGGCCGGTGTGAACCCAAGCACCTTCCCGTAGAATGCCAGTTCGCGCTCGATAGCCGTAATAATATTTTCCGCCTTACGAAAACCGTGTTGCTCACCAGGAAATGGTACGTACTCGGTATAGATGCCTCGTGACCGTAAAGCTTCGTGCATCATTTCCGATTGGGACGGCGGGACAACTTTATCTTCTAACCCTTGAAAGAAAATGACCGGACTAGTACTTGACCACACTGATTACTGATGATAAAAGCGACGAAACGTGAGCCGGGCATTGGCCGTGGTGAACCGCCATTGCACGGTAGCCCGGACTTCACTACGGGCTTTTGCCCATGCGTCTACCT
>NZ_JPIM01000080.1 GCF_000735195.1 Chloroflexus sp. MS-G | reverse complement strand
CAGGCCCTTCACTTTCGCTCCAGGCCGTTCACTTTCGCTCCAGGCCGTTCACTTTCGCCCTAGGCCCTTCACTTTCGCCCCAGGCGCCCTCACCCTCCCCCTGGCCCGCCTTCCGCTCCCACACGGGGCGAGGAAGGGGGGAGGTTCGGTGGCGCATTTCATTCGTCATCTGCACAGCGAGGCGAACCTGGGCAGCGCACTCGTTCAATCGCTTAGAACCGCCGATAACGCATCACCTGATAAATTCTTTTGTTCACAACGTTGACACGTTACCAATAAGCAGGTACCATGATGAATAAGAAAAATTCCAGATCGTAATAATCTTCAGCTAGAATCCAACAGGGTGAGTAGAAAACCACTTAACTCTGATTGGGGCATCCGCCACCCTTGAGGACCAGGGTGATGGGAGATGGCATTTGCGCTTTCGTATTATATGCGTGTGATTTCACAGAGGCATATTACGCTGAAGATGTGGAAGTATTCATATCATCGATAGCTAGTTTGTGAGATAGCCAATTATTCAATACTACTCAGAACAGCTAACCATGAGTCGCAGCGGGTACAAAAACTGATATTTCAATGATCGGACGGAGCGGCACTATGGAAGTCCGAGCGAATGTACAAGAAGAGCAGCAGATAGCGACGAACCGTGCTACTGCACCACGACACTCTCCGTTGGATATTGCCCGCCGGTTCCTGACTCACCTCGGTCATACAGACTTGCCCCAACACGTGGTACAGCTCGGCTGTGAGCTGCTAGGCGCTGATCGCGGTTCGTTGTACCTGCTCGATCAACAGCAAAAGGTTACGTTGATCGCTCAGTATCCCACCCATAGCGATGATCTGTCGTCTGATGCGCTCGATGAAGAACGACTATCTTGGCAGACACTACACGATTTCCTTCCCCAACTTGTTGATTGTGACCACGATAGCGAAGCGCGGTTCCACTACTGCCATGGCGGTGATTGCTGGCTCACGTTGAGTATTCCTTTGCAATGGGAAGGACAGAATATCGCCGTTGTACAACTGTCGTATAATCCTGACGCATCGGTTAACCAGAACCACCTGCTGGGAATAATCTACGAATATGCCGATCTGGCGGCACTGGCGTTGGTACAACACTGGCGTTACCATCATCCGGCTGATCAGCAGCCGAACCAGGCGGTTCGTTCACCGCTGATGTATGAATACTCGTTTAAGTCGGGAGTATCACTAGCCCTGGCCGCCAGCGAAGCAGAGCGGGCCAGAATTGCCCGTGATCTGCACGACGGCGGACGTTCAGCGCTGCTGGGTATTCAGTTATACCTCGAAGCAATGCGTGCAGCGCTGATACAAGGCGATCACCAGACGGCCCAGGAGTACCTGGCCCGCACGCAAACCGCTCTCAACATCACCGAGCAGGAGCTGGCTCACATCGTGCGTGATCTATATCCGCCCCAACTAGGCGAGGCCGATTTCCCAACCATCCTGACCGAGTTAGGCAAGCGTTGGTCGGCTGTCACAAAGACGCACCTGGACTTCACTGCTTCACCAGACTTGCCGATACCAGACACCAATCAATTGATTGCCTTATACCGCATCGTGCAAGAAGCGCTGGCAAACTGTCACCGTCACGCGCAGGCCTCGCAGGTAACGATGAGTCTGGTGTATGATACCGATCAGCTCGTCCTTACCATCGCTGATAATGGCCGTGGCGGTGCTTCGCTACGCGGTGGCGGTATTGGTTTGCTTAGTATGGCGCAGCGCGCCTACGCTATTGGCGCCGATTTTCGTCTTGAATCCCCAGTTGGTCAGGGAACGCGGATTGTGGTGACTTTGCCATTCAAACGCGAGACAACGGCAATCCATCATTGCACAGGTGACTGCCAGCACGGTGCAGACGTCTGATCGGTTGCGATGATTTGCCTAACCTTACGCTCTCTGCTACGTATTGCCCCACACTTCCACGGCGATACCATCGCGTTCACCACTCCACAACCTGGTGCGGCAGGTGTCACGAAGCAGCCGTTTCCAGAGTTGTGCATGATGAAAGACCTCTTCATCGGTAGCGAAGAGTTGAAAGACGGTACGGGCGGCGATTAAGATCAGTTTGTGACGGGCCCGACTTAGCGCGACGTTCAGGCGCCGTGGATCGAGCAGAAAACCGCTGGTCGTGCGCAGGTAGTTAGGATCGCTCTCAGTTGCCGAAACAATGATCACATCGCGCTCATCACCCTGAAAGCGCTCTACTGTATCGACAGTCGCACCCTCATGTTCGATGAGTAGCTCTTTCATCAACGAGGGAAGTTGGTCACGCAATACCAGGCGCTGGGCACGGTGCGGGACGACAACCCCAACCCCACTGCCGGGATTTAGATTAAGCTGCATCACCAACGCTTCGATGATCGGTCGGATCAGACTGATTTCAAACGGATTGATATCCTGACTCTGCGCCTCCTCGTGAACGATGACGACCAGCGGATAGCGGGGATCAAGCGCTGCGGCGATGAATGGGTCGTCAATCTTGACCGGATCAAGATGCGTAACCCGCCGTGAGAAGTAATGAATACCGTCTTGCTCGTAAATTGCACGGCGCAGAAAGTCGGCCAGATCGCGATGAAGCCGGAAACTTTCCGCCAACCTTACTACTGGCGGTGTCGGATCAAGATGCAACAGCGTCTCGAAAAGGGAAGCATAGACCCGATACGCCTGAAATGTGCGCCGACGCTCGTTCTGCCATTCATGTTGCACAATCGGCGGCATCTGACGATGATCACCGACGACGATCAGGCGTCCATGTTGATGCAGGGCAATAGCAGCCATACAGGCTTCGGCCAGATTCATCTGTGATGCTTCATCGAGCACCAGCAAATCGGCAAAGGTAGCGGTGTGGTAGCGTTGGTTCTGTTTGAGGAGTGAACTGACGGCAAACGGCGTGGCAGCAACAAAACAAGCCGTGCCTTTATTGATTTCACTTACGTCATTTATAGTACGAACGATTGCAGGGAGATCACTATCGGCTTTAGGACGCACTCGAAAGAGAGGAACGTCGAGCAGGCGAGCGTCGAAGTATTTTGCGAATAAATCCGGTTGCCGTTGCCGCTGCTCAGCCAAAGTTCGCTGAACGTCAGCAATCTTACGCAACAACACATCGGTTGCCGCATGCGTCTTGCAGCTCAGCAATACCCGACACGGCTGCCCGGCCTTGAGCAGACCTTGCATGCGAGCCAACAGCGCAAACGCCGATACATAGCTCTTGCCGGTGCCAGGCGGCCCTTGCACGAGCAAGGTTGGGGCATCGCCGTAACCGGCGATATAGCTCATCTGATGCTCATCAAACGAGTGGAGTTCACCGGCGTCGGCCAGTGCCCGTAATCCCTCGGCAAAGTGTTGCTGACCTTCGATGACCGGTTTTGAGATCGAGCAGGTCACGCTTGACGGTGCAGCAAGCCGGTCGTAAAGTGCATTACGTGCTCCCTGACGCAGTTCATCAACCACCTCCATACAACGTTGAGCGTATATGTCGTTTGGATCGGCTTCGATGGTGTACAACGCACCGGCCTGCGGCCAACGCCAGGAAGATGGAAACGAAAAGCGCCGATCACCGTTGCTGTACTGCACATGGGGTTTGAGAAGAATGAAACCGGAAGCATCAATATCTACCAGCGTTGCTCGCGACTGATACAGCAATTGGCGAGCCGTTGTCGTGAACGGCTGCTGTTGATCGGACGGTAAACGCTCATCGACGCTCCAGCGGGGGGCCAGGATAACTTTATCACCGGGTGACAAGCTGGTCAGCCGTAAAGCTGTATCCAGATCACACTCGACGCCATTCAGATCAATACGTAACCGCAACGGCACATCCGGCAGCGGCAATGGCTCAACCGCCTGTTTTTGCTCTTCGGTCAAGCGCACACGCTTGCGATTCCCGCTCAGTTCGGCCTTCAACGCCCGTCGTCGTTCATTTTTAGCCAGAACTTCGATCAAGGTTGGGTCTTGATCTTCCGGTTCATAACGCACGATCAGGCTTACCCCAGCCAATACCCGCTGCTCAGGCGGAGGCAGGTGCTGTTGTCCCCAGGTCACCAGTGCAACATAGCGTTCGATCAGCAAAAACTCGGCCAACGCATCGGCCAGCGTGTGCGAACGACGGGAATATGTCGTAATACTGCTTAGATCAAAGGTCGGTTTAGTTGTACGCGGATTAGCCGGCAATTGCAACGCCAGTAATTGGCAGGCTTCTAAGCGCTTTTCTACAAAACCTTTCAGATGTTCAGACGTCACTGCCCGGTAGTCAATCAATTCATCATCACCACGATCAGGTGGTGGCGGTAGCGCATTCCAGGCGGCGTAAACATATTCGAGCGGTATCTGATTGTTGAAACGAATCCGGCGCGTATACCATCCAACCTCTTTATCGTTACTCAGATCGTCAAAAACCCGTCGGTAGAAACGTCGCCGATACTCTCCCCAATCGAAACCCTCCATCTGGGCCAATCGCACGAGCGAATCGTAGGCCAGTGGATCGTTGTAAAAACGGCGTCGCTCATTCACCACCACGGTTACCACCGGCGCCTCAAAACCGGCGCTCTGCGCAGCCAGATCGTAGAGCGGTGTGGTACCCATGATCTGCGGATGACGGGCCAATCCGTCCAGAAGTGTTTGCAAACAAAATGAATCGGGGACGATCAAGTGAAGAGGAGCCTGAAACTTCCCATCCGCATCAGGTGTTGCCACTTTAGCCACTGCCCGCAACAATTCGTTCATCCAGTTTTCCAGTAACTTCGCTTCATCGGCCAGCGTCTGCGGTGGTTTAGCGAGCAGTTGCACGACAAACCGCTGCCGCTCATTGACCAGTTGCCCGTTCTGGTAGCCGGTGACCAGCGCACCAAGCATAACCAGCATTCCTCTGGTATGGTCATAGAGCGTATCAAGATAGATAGCAATCAGATTGGGGTGAAGATCAGGGCCGATGGCAGGCATCGTTCCATACCCACGGTATGCCAACCGTTTGGGGGTACGGAGATCGTCACCCCGCCAGCGACGAAACGCACGTGCGCGCTGGATCAGTTCATCGAGCCGCGGCGCCAGCACCGGATGATGGAGCAGCTCGCTAACCTTTTTGCGGTGTTCAGATGGGGTTACTAGTTCACCATTGTCTGTGACCTCTTTCAGCAATGCAAGCTGTTGGGTCGTCGTGATCTGATGTGTGTGAAGCGCCGACTTCTCAGCCTCGGTCAGGGTCGGTATGAGCGAGAGATCGTCGTACAGAGCCGCCCATCGCATACAAATCTCATTGTACAGACACCCATCACATTTAGCTGTCAAGTGGAAAGGTAATTCGGCAAATGGTGCGGTTGCGATGGTGGATAAGATTGCCGATGGGCCAGCCAGTAACGTCTCGATCTCGGCCAGATAGGGGGTTGGATCGGTAATGATTTCCAGATAACCGGTAGTTACCCCCAGCCATTCCAGCGCCTGCCGTTGCTCAGCTTCAATCCGTCGTCGTTCGGCTAGCGTCTGGTTCGTTGCTGCAAGTTCACCTTCACCACGGTACAGAATACCGAGCCGAACGGTTTGCAATGCTACATTTGCATCCTGGCAAATCTGCTCGACGAGCCGCTGATAGCAGGCCAGTTGCAGACGATGCTCGATCTTCGCCGTTGCCGAACTTTTGGTATCAACGATCAGGAGTTCCAGCCTGCCGTCATCAGTACGTGCCAACAACAACAGATCAATATCACCACTGACCGCCCAGCCATCAAGATGAGCGGCCACCCGCGGTTGAAAGAGAACTTGCTTCGTACCAGGTGCGAGCTGCCGGATGTGTTGAAGCACAATATGATTGTGATCGGAGGTCGTAAACTGCGGATCGCCTGCGCGCTGACGCTGTGCGCAGTGAACGGCATTGGGAAAGTGTTGCCGTACCTGATCTTCAATAGACTGTTCAAACTGCCGACCGGCGATGGTCAACATCGGCGGGAGCGGTTGCAACGATATGCGGTATTTTGGCAGCCAGGTTAGCTCTTTCCGTCGTTCGTGGAGGCGTAGACGCAAGTAGCGCCGACACTGATCGAGGCGCAGATACTGAGCCAGGTCGGTTGGTGAAAGCGAATGTGGCCGATTCGGATTGTTTGGCAGCGGGGGAAGGTGTTCATCCATATAACTCATACCAATGTAGCTTGTGGCGCCTGTACGCACGTTTGCCAGTATACTAGCCGCGAAATCTATCCCTAATACTTTACAGCCTTTATGATAAAACGTTCAGTCAGATTAGCTGTACTAGTACTAAGGTCAAGTATTCTCAGACGTGATTGTACATCGACCGGTTTAACCACTTCGCCCAACACCCGTTCGTAGCCGTCAAGCGTAGTAACAGTAGTATCACCGTCTTTTGCCCAATGATGAACCGTTACCGGTGATCTGTCTGGATCATCGTTGACAACACCTTTCGTCTGTAACGAGGTAACAGGCAGGTTAACGTCTGTTTTCATCTGTGCCACCGAAGTGCAGAGGTGGCATCAAGGCAAGTGCTTGTTGAGCGGCTGGTAGATCCAATTCGTTTGCAACCGGCTTACTATTCAGCAGCTTCTTCCCTAAAAAGGAGCCTCTGGTAAGCTTCTTCCGTGTACGCTACCAACTGCCGTTCCGCCAGCGTTTGCGCAATCTTGCCCTCTTTCCCCAACACTCGCGCAAGAGCTATCAGATCAAGCAAGTTAAGAAGTTGGGCCGTAATTGGCCGCTTTGCGTCCCAGAAAATGAAGGCTGACCAAAACGCTCTGGCAGGGTCGGACATCACCAGCTCGTACAGGAAATCGCACTCTTCTTCAGACGCACAGGAGAAAAAATAACAGGTATCGTCCAGAACCACTGGGCGTCCCCGAAACGGTGGTACTTGGACAAATTCGAGCTTCTTGTATAAACCTGAGATAGCAACCTTCCAGGGAGCAAATGTATAGGGTCCAACCCCAAAGACCGAGAAGGGCGGGCGGTTCTTGTAGATGGAACTCTTTCGTTTGTCTAGAAGATGAGCGTGCTCAGTAAGATAATTCCACGTCTTGGGGGCGTCAGACCTAAAATGGCTTGGATCGTCGCTCATCGTCCGTTGTGGAACAATCATCCAACGACGCGGCTTCCTGTGCGCTGCAAGATCGGAGCTTTTGAGCAACGGAAAGAGCACTTCAGGTTCAAGCTCCACGAATTCTCCCAGCCCGTTAACAAACTTACCAGACTCAACGTTCAGTTCAAAGACCTTGCTACAATCGTGCTTTATCCCTGACCGCCAACCCCGGAAACCGTTCCCTCTAAGGTCTTTCCATTTCTGGTATGATTTGACATCAGCCACAAGCATTCCATCCTGCAAACCAAACGTGCTATCAGGGTGGTGTGCATGAATAGAATAAAAAACCCGGCATTCCTTGCTATTGCCGTTTGGCTCGCTCCGAACGAACAAAAGGCAGGCGTCAACCGACGCCCCAAAGTATTTCTGCGCGTCGAGGAGATACAGTGATGCTGACTCAATTCGTAGGCCATTTTGCCAGGCGTATAAAAGAACTTTACGTGCTACTGTCGTTTTGCAAAGCATCGCAAGCATGCCGTTTTTACCATTGAGCCATTCGATGTTCTTTCTAATCATCCATTCCGAAATGTCGAAATTGCTTTTACCGGTGAGCGCATCAATACCGCGGAGATTGTCGAGGTTTGACTTCGTCGGAACATTGCTACTGCCCAGCATGCTTAACGCTGTATTTGTGACCCAAGGTGGATTGCCTATGACAAGGATGGGTTTAGGCAACGATTCAACGATCTCAGACCAATTCGTGAAGAAGAAATCAGCTTGATAAACTTCAGTGGACGCATGAGGGAATGCGTGTGCAACAGCCTGCTTTGCCTGTGCTACGTATTGCGGGTTGATCTCAAAGCCAAGAACACGTGACACGTTTGGAAATGTTTCTAACGATGCTTTGAGAAATGAACCCGTTCCGCAAGTCGGCTCAAGAATCGAAGCAGGGCGAAATCCAGTCCGAGCGATAAGGGAACAAATTTCCCTGGCCAGGCTGATGGGTGTTTGAAAATCCCCGAATTCGACTTTGCGCTGTGTTTGATTACGCATCGCTATCTCAGCCTTTCAACACCCGTAACGAGGCCAGCCTTCTCGATGACTCGACCATATTGAAGTCTCCATTGAAGGGCATTCGAGATGGTAAGATAGCCTACCTTAGGAGGATCAGAAAGGATTTCGTCAGCTATCGCTGATGACTCGATCTCGTCTACTGGCAGTCTGCGCTCCTCGATGAAAGCCATAATGTCATCCTTGTTCCCCTCATTCTCAAGGATTCGGCGAAGACCTGTGGTCGTTTGAAAGTCTGCCGTCCGCTCTTTACTGACAAAGATCGTGTGCAGAACGTTTAGATTTCCTGTAGCTGTTTGGGGGTCATCTGTTTTTTCGTATACGAACACAAGCAAAGAATAGCCCAAGCCGTAGATTTTCTGCCGAGCAGATTTAAAAGGACACGATGATTGCGGTTGCCTTATGCTTGTTACCTTCATGTCAACTTCAAGTTCGGAAAAGTCGATCCCACTTGCAGAGCTTCCTTCCTCAAAGTCGTACTTTTCGCGGAGGTAAGACCGAAACTTGTGCTCGAAGTATGTGCCAACAGCCTTCCCATCTGTAACACCATACAATGACGGCTCGCGGTGTGCTGACTCGATACCGGCAAACGTCTGCGCTTCTACCTTAAGAATTTCAAGTGTTAGCTTCGGTTTCATTACTTGACCTCACAATTTGCCGCCTAACGATTTGCACTAAGCCGTAGGCTGAACAAAGGGTAGTCTGTCAGCGCAAAGCGCGATTTAGGCAGCGCTTTATTCGTTCGCAAGGAGGTGTTGCCTTATCCTTGCCAACATTTGATTGTCGGCCTGCTTTCCGGCATCTTTTATTATCGCAGCTCCTTGCCAAATGGCATCGTAATAGTCTTGAAAATAGTGAACAATATCTGGGTGCCGAGTCGCTATAAGAGGTTCGCCCTCTGCCGGCAAGGTCTTACCTCTGTGGACTCCCAAAAAAACCTCTTCGGAGTCTATGATCATAAACTGAAGGAGTGGTGGTACACTTTGATGTTCAATCTCATAATAACGAAGTTGGTAACCATAAATATTCTTGCTTAATATCTCTTCAGCACGCTTAAGTCTTTCTTTTGACGGAAATGTCATAACTTCACGATACCGTATTTCCTTGCGCGAAGCTGTTTCAAGTATAGCCTGCACATACTTCGCGAAGGCCTGCTTTTCACCCTCGGTCCTAAAAGAAATATAATACCCCCACGAAAGATCATCAACGCTCTTTTTCGCTTCTTTTATCCTAAGAGAAATATATTCAGTATATTCTTGTAAATCTGCAAACACCTTTACATGACCAACACTAAGATTATTAAAGCCTTCAATGACAATTCGTTCAATCTTATCTAACTTACTTCTTCTTTCAAAAACCAAATAACCTGTAATAAGCCCCACACCAAGCAGCGTTAGTGAGAAGACGATACCGCTCGGAAGAAGATCTAAACCGAACAAGTCTAATACAGAAACGAGGATACTAAATACTGCCGTAAACCCAAGAATGATTTGTTCAGCTTTTTCCTTCATACTCTCCCGCATTTGCACATTTCGGATTGTGTTGCACTTGCTAACGGTCTGCACCTCAACTCTTCACACATGCGAACGATCTTGCCTCCCAGAGCAACCAACGTAAGGTTTTAGAAGGATTTCCTGTTCTTCAGGATAACCAAGAAAGACCTTACCGTCAACTACCGAGAATAGAATATCATCTGTCATTGTTAGTACTCATAAATTTGGTAGGTTGATAATATGCGCATCAACCGCAGGTTGGAACACTGTTTGGATGAATACTCTCGCTGAGCGACCAACTAAAAACAGAAATCCCATCACCTAATGAAGCCAACCTTCCCATTCTGCAACAATTTCATCTATGTCTCCCGTGTAAGGTTCAATTGCATGTAGTGCGAAATCTGTAATGTGAAATAGGCTCAAACGTGGCTGCTCATGCTTTCTCTTCTGGTTATGCTTCACAACAAAGTCTCCCATAGGTTCAGTACCATGAGCAAAACGATACAATGTGGTTCTAATTGCCTCTGGACTATTATCAATTCCTACCCACCTACGTCCTAATCGTGAGGCTACTTCCAGGGTCGTTCCTGAGCCGGAGAAGCAGTCGAGCACAATGTCTCCAGCATTAGAAGAGGCACGAACAATCTGTGCTAACAAATCAGGATTTTTCTCAGTAGGATAACCTGTAATCCTAACATTCTGATTATGTGCATCCATAAAGTTCAGCCATATATCTTGAACCGGTACGCCCATGCTTTCATCCAGGTACACCTTTCTGCGAGGATTACCGGTTGGAGACCAATATATCTCTCCACGTGCATCCATCTCATCCAGCGTTTGTGGAGTAAATTGCCAGTGTTTCCCAGGTGGCGGCAACATCCCACGCCAAGGTTTTCCTGTCTCGCCATTCCTTATGCCAGGGGCGTGGATAGGGACTTTCTTGTATCTACGCCCTGTTTCCTGCTCAACATACTGATACTCTTTTCGTGCAGCTTCCTCTGTCCATTCTTGTACCGGACGATTCCAAACGTAATTGTCTGACTTAGTGTAGAACAGGATGTAATCGGAAATGTTACCATAGGTCTTCCGAGTGTAATTCTTAGGATTGCATTTCTTTCGGGTTATCCAATTGCGGAAGTTGGTTTTTCCAAAAATCTCGTCCATTATTACTTTGATGTAGAAGGCCATATGCTCGTCAAGATGAACATAAATTGACCCATCATCTGCGAGGAGCTCGCGCAGGAATATCAACCGCTGGCGTAAGAATTCGATATAATGAGCGCCAGAAAGCAGGTCTTGATATGCATCCCTTTGAGACCGGGATTTATACACACTTCTTGTAGCAAAAGGGGGGTCAATATAGACCAAACGCACTTTGCCGAACAACGATTGATCCTGCAAAAGCAGGGATAGAATGGGTAAATTATCTCCATAGAAAAGAAGATTCTCAGCCTTCTCATCACCCCAAATTAGCCGAGTGCTGGCTGGCGGAGTCGCAAGAATCTCTGTTGCATCACGCTTTCCCTCGTAGTACAACGAGACATCTAGCGAGGTAGTGGGCACTTCCATCTGTACCGAAGAGCCATTACCGTTCCACTTTTTTTTAGACACACCAGGCGACATGTGTAGCCCCCTTACTATGACTGAAGCCACTCAAGAGTAAGACGTTCGGGAACCATTCGCAAGGTTAGAACCATCACTTTGTCAAGATAGCTTTCCTCAAGCTTGCTGTAATCATCCCACATTGAGCCTAACAGCAAACCCGGCCCATCGTTCAAGAGGATTACTTTCGTTCTCAAGTTGTGTTTCTGGACGTAGCCTAGTACTTCATCAATTGTGCTTCGATATTGACCAGGCCTGTCATCTTCCTGAGCGCCGCCTCGATCAGAATCATACCGTGCCAAGCCAATTGCTAATACATCTTTCTCATCCTTGATCACAAAATCAACTGGGCGATTTGGATTAGGGTAGCCAGGGAAAACTTTCCCCATAAGAATATCTCTACCGGCTCGATCTGGACCTTCAATTGTCAGGTCTGGAAAACGAGCGCGGACCATCTCAAAGAACCGCTCAGTCAAATCATAGCCTTTCTTGCCCCGATCCTTATATTCCCACAAAATAGCACATAATGCTTCATCTGGGATCGGACGAGAGCTGTAAGCTGCTTGCACTTCGTGAATTGGCCTAAACCGAGAACCGAAATTTACGATGATCTCTTTTATGCTAGACTTCCTTTTTGTCATTTCGACAGGTGTTGAGGGGCTAACATATTTACGAAAGACTCTGAGGAGTTGAGTTCGAATCCAAGTTTGTCTAATCTCACTAATTTGCAAAAGTAATCGCTCCGAAGATTCTGAACTTTGCAAAAGTTGTCCGAATAGCACTAATACAGGCTTGTAAAGCTCGCAAGCATAGGGCAATACGTCAGGATAATACTCACCCGTAGCCAATGTAATCCAATTATGTGCATTAGATTTGTAATCAGCGAAGCGTTTATGGTCTTGGCGTGAATCACTCAACGTTGAGTATTCCATTGTCAGAACCTCCATATTGGCAATATGGCTCTACTAGCAGTCTAGCGATTGGCACTTAAGCCGTAGGCAGACCGAAGGGGGGCCTATCGGCTCAAAGAGTGGATTGGACGGTTCGGTACATAACAGTTTGCTAATTAATTCCTCAAATGTAGCGAAAGGTATTTGTAAAGAAGGCTATTCTTAAGTTTCTGCTTCTCCTCTTTGGAGAGAAATCTAGGGAGTCCGGCTTGTTCCAGAGCTGCAGTTGCATAGGCAGCCATTTTGTAGCTCCCATCTGACAGATGATAAGCCCACTCTAGTTTCCCTGCTATAACTTCCAAGAGCACTGCCCTAATCTCGATGTCAGAAAGATTTCCCTCTTCTGGCAATCTCTCCACCAATTCAAGACAAGCCTTCGCTCGAGAGTCAATATCGCTAACATGAGAGATGTTCGTTTGATACCATCCCCTAATTCTCTCGTATGCCTCACGTATTGTTATCTTTGCAGGCTTTGGATCGCTAGGAGCAAGTCCCATAATGTTTTCCTACCTCCGCAGGTTTGATCTTTACGCTGTTCCAGGATCCCACTATCGGCACCTTTCTTCATGATTGCATGATTGTAGGGCAACTTGAGCAGCCACATGGCTATGTCAAGACATTCCCGTGGCGACGGCTCACAATATGACTGCGAGGGTGTGTACAGATAAGCTCACAAGGGCGGCTATGTTAACGAAAGGCACACCTCATTCGCTGCTACCGCCTCCTTTATCCAGGCTTCTTGCCGATCTAACAACATCTCGAGGTTGCACGAACGCAATATGTTCGCACGTTCCCCCCTATATGCTGAACGAGCGAAGACACCCAAGATCAGCAAAATACTACCAGATATCACTCGTTTACCCACGCCACACACAACATCTCGCACTCGTCGAGGCTTGATCCTGCACCACCCGTTCTTTCAGCGAGCCGATACTATGTGTCGCTAAGCCGACTGAGATTACTACACCTGCAATGGCAGCAGTCGCACGTGAATATAATACCCGTTGGCGATACCCACAACGACTACGAGCACATCTGCGTTCGGGAAGCATTTGCGTTCAGGGAACCACTCCTTCGCGCCTGTTCCATTCCAACGCAATCATCACATTGCTCCCCCGCTATTTTCCATGAAACACACCAGTTCAAGAACCTGATACACGGTTTTCGCAAACAGGATCGGTATTACGTTGCTGGTTCATCAAAAATACCCGGCTCAGGCTTCGGATCAATCCGATTCCGCAGGATGCGCTCAAAAGCTCCTACCTGGCGGGGGCCAATTGCTCGCCCCGAAATCAACAACACCTGGCCGTTGATGAGCTGTAGCTCATAGACACCAAACAGCTTGCGCCAGCCGCGCACTTGTGACCACGGAATCTCACTTCGCCCACTTTGGGCTTTGACGATTAACGTATCACGCCCCAATTCGTAACGGATTGGCTGGTAAACCGGAAGATCTCGCTTTCGGCTCTGGCGATAAATCATGATCCAGCCCACAATACTGTAGACCAGAAAAGGCAGCCAACCACCTAATAACGCGGGTACCTGAGGCACAGAGGGATCATAAATGACGAACGCTGTCAGTACTGCCGCTACAAATGCAAAGACATAGAAAATAGGACGACGAAAATAGCGACTGAGGGCGTGCCGGGTAAACTCTTTCTGGCTAATGACACTCTCGATAATCATAGTTTGTCAACACTAAAATGCATGCCGCTTGATCAAGATCAGTTCGTTACCGCCGTGTGGTAGTGTGCGATATTGTAGATCATCCAGCAAACTCCGCGACAAGAACAGCCCCAAACCACCCGCTCGTTGCTGTCCATGCGCGATCAGATGACGTGGTAAAGGAACACTGAGCGGATTAAATGCCGGTGCTGCATCACGGATCGATACCAAAAGCGTATCACCTTCATTCCAAACTTCGATCCATATTGGGCCAACTTGCCCACCATAACCATAGATAATGGTGTTGGTGATCAGTTCGTTGGCTGCGTAGACAATATCATCAATACAATCACGACGCGCACCAGTGTAACTCGCCGCATCAATGATCGAACGCCGAATCTGTTTGAGGCTATGCAGGTCGGCGTTAAAGGTTAGTGATGCGGTCATACTTGCTCCAAGTGATCTTACGATAGCGATTCCGGTGAATACGCATCTTATGATACCATACGGTTGCGGATGTTTACATGAAATAGCTCAAAACCTGAGTCTTTGCAACGTCTCTCCCTGCCCGGCAGTGGGATGGAGGAAGAGGAAAGAGGGCCAGGCAAGAGTCTTACCGTTTGCACCCGTCAAGAAAGGAGATGCGCATTACGCTGCGACCCCGAAGTCGCAACCTCTTGCGCAACAGGCTTATGAACGACGCGGTTGAGTTTCTTATTCGTCTGCTCCGCACGCCATCGCTCTCTGGACAGGAAGCAGCGGCAGTACAGGTGATGGTGGCGCAAATGGCTGCGTTCGGCTGGGAAGCGTTCGTTGATGAGTCGGGCAGTGCGGTTGGTCAGGTGGGCACGGATGGGCCATTAGTTGTGTTGCTCGGCCACATCGATACTGTGCCCGGCGAGATACCGGTACGTATCGAAGACGGCAAACTCTATGGGCGCGGTGCTGTTGATGCCAAAGGCCCGTTGGCGACCTTTGTCTGGGCAGCCCGCCGTGCCGAGCAGGCTGGCACGTTAGGTTGCCGACTAGTTATTATCGGGGCCACCGAAGAGGAAGCCGCCAGCTCACGTGGTGCTCATGCAGCCCGTGATCGCTACCGCCCTGATTTTTGCGTGATCGGAGAACCGAGCGGTTGGGATCGGATTACGCTTGGTTACAAGGGACGGCTGCTCGTCCACTATCGTTATCAGCAACCGGTTGCCCATAGTGCTGGTGAACAACGTGCTGCCCCCGAACAGATGGTTGACTTCTGGCGAGCAATTGAACAGTACTGTCAGCACCTCAATGCCGGACGAAGCCGGCTGTTTGAGCAACTCATCCCTTCGCTCCGGCGTGTTCATAGCGATAGCGATGGCATCAACGAATGGGTCGAAGCAACCATTGGCTTTCGTCTGCCACCCGGCGTTGAACCATCAACCCTGGCCGAGACGCTCCAGACCTTAGCCGGTGCTGCCCATCTCTCTTTTGAAGGCGCCTGCCCGGCCTTCCAGAGTCCACGCACGACACCGCTGGCAAGTGCATTTGTGCGGGCGATTCGTCAACACGGCGGTCAACCGGCGTTTCTCCACAAGACCGGTACAGCAGATATGAATGTCGTAGGCCCGGTGTGGCAGTGCCCAATCGTTGCTTACGGGCCGGGCGATTCACGGCTCGATCATACGCCTGACGAACATATTGTGCTGCACGAATACGAACACGCGATTGCGGTGTTAGCCGATGTGTTGGCACAATTACGTTGACGATTGACAAGGGTTGTGCTACCATCAGCCTGATTGAATATAAGCAACGTGGGGTTGTACCCCACCGGTAGGGAGCCCGGAGGAAGCGAAGGGCTTAATTGGGGGAAGTCCGGTGCAAGGCCGGCGCAGTCCACGCTACTGTATGTCGCCATTGGCGACGAGCCAGAATGCCCGTCCCTACTCGTCTGCTGTCACGCCCGCGCTGGAAAGGGGGTGAGGCAATACCTTCTTTTTGCTTCATCAGTTCACCCCTCCACCGCTGGTGGAGGGATTTTTGTTGTCTGTTCGGTGTTCGCTGACGGAAACGAGAGGAGCGTCTCATGCGTCGAACAATTGTCCTTATCCTTACGATGATGTTGAGTATAATCGTATCGCAACCAGTGGCTGCACAAAGCGACATGGTTGCTGCCGGATTGAAGTGGATTCTCGGCCAGCAACAGGCCGATGGAAGTTTTGCCGGTTTTGGGCCTGGTGATACTGCTGATGCTATTGTGGCGCTCGTGGCCGGTGGTGAACAACCACCAGCCAGCGCGCTCAACTATCTGGCCGGACAGGCCGCTAGCTACGGAACCTCATCGGCTGGCGCAACAGCCAAGGTGATCCTGGCCGTCGTCGCTGCCGGACGCGATCCGCTCAATTTTGGTGGGGTTAATCTGGCCCGCCAGCTTGGTACAACTTACGACCCGGCCACCGGTCAGTACGGCGCCGATGTGTACGGCCATGCCCTGGCCCTCCTGGCCATCAAGGCGATGGGCGTCCAACCGCCAGCGCCTGCTATCGAACGTCTTATCGGGTTACAGCTTCGCGACGGTGGATGGAGTTTTGATGGCGCCGCAGCAACCGGTAGCGATACCAATACGACCAGTCTGGCGGTGATGGCTTTGAGTGGCTATGCTCGTGCAGGCGATGCGTTAACCGCCGCCCGTAACTATCTCCGTGGTCAACAGAATCCCGATGGCGGGTTTCCCTACTCGCAAACATCTGCATTCGGCAACGCCAGTGATGCCAACTCCACCGCAGCAGTGATCCAGGCAATCCTGGCCCTCGGTGAAGACCCAAACGCAAATCCATGGCGACAGGGCGAAGCAACACCGCTGAAGTCGTTGATCGCATTCCAGAATCAAAGTGGTGCCTTCCGCTATCAAAACGCAATGCCCGACGATAACGCATTGGCAACCTATCAGGCAATTCCGGCAGTCGCTGGCAGAACGTTGCCGGTACGGACCGTCACCATCCCGGCAGCACAAACATTGATCGCTTCGGCCATCAATCTGCCAACAACCGGTGGCGAAACTGTGCCGATCCTGGCTCTGGTTGCCCTCACAGGGATGGCCCTGCTGGTCGTTGGTCTGTGGCTGCGCCGTGAGCCGGTGAGACAAGGGTAGGACGATGAAACTGTGGCGCACGATGCTGATCTTGCTGGTTATGACCCTCCTGTCGAGCGCGGTCAATGCCCAGTCACCGGTCAACCGTGCTGGGGTCGTGGTGCGTTTCGGTAATGGTGAAGTAGTGACGGCATGCGTTACCTTTAACGAATCGACGATCAGTGGACTTGATCTGCTCGAACGGAGCGGGTTACCGTTGATCAGTCAGCAGAGCAGTATCGGCGCCGCAGTGTGTAAAATTGGTCGCGACGGTTGCGACTATCCGGCGACCAGTTGCTTCTGTGCTCGCGATCAGCAGGGGCGAGCGGTTTACTGGGCCTTTTACCGCCGCGAGGCCGGTACATGGCGTTATTCCAATTTGGGCGCCAGCAACGTTGTGGTGAACGATGGCGATCTCCACGGCTGGGCCTGGGGGCCGGGTGATGCTAGTAGTGGTGCGGTACCACCAGATCTCGAACTGAGTGATGTGTGTGGTCAGACAACAATACTCCCCACAACTGTGCCCACTGCTACCACTGTTCCAACAGCCATTCCTACAGTTGGACGCCAGGCTACTGCAACTATGAACCCTACGGCCATGGAAGGCCCAACTATCGCTACGACACAACCAACGACACCCATGCCAATCGCTCGCCCTTCTTCACCGACCGCAGGAGCACCAACAGGGTCATCCATTACCCTTAGTCTCAGTCCACTGCCGTCGCCAACTGCGCTTGCTCCGACACCACCGACTAGAACCGAAACGCCTACACCGACCATGGCAAGCAATGGAAATGGGCAATGGCTTGCTTTTTTTGCCCTGGCAGCACTGTTGATTATGGGCATCGTGGTCACGTTGAGACGGCGTAACAAGGGATAAAGGAGTTTCACAGTGGGTCGTTCACGCCACACCAGTATCTGGCTTGTTCGTCACGGTCAAACCGAAGCCAATCGGAGTCGGCGGTATCTCGGCCTCCGTGACAGTCCTCTGACCGATTACGGTCGGCGCCAACATCTGGCCCTTGCTCAACGTCTACAAGTGCTACCCTTTACCAACATCATTGTCAGCCCAACAGAGCGAACCCGTTCTCTGGCCACGATGATTTTGAATCGGCGACCGACGATCCCAGTGCATGAAGATTCGCGGTGGTTGGAGATCGATCACGGACGTTGGGAAGGACTAACGTACCGCGAGGTGCTGCAACGTTTTCCTGATGACGCTCAGCAACGCTGGGCAAACGGCATTGATGGTCGGGCCACTGGGGGAGAAAGTCTGGCTGAAGTGGCAAACCGGGTGAACGAGGCATGGCAAGAATTGCTCGCCGGATCGGTGGGTCAACGAGTGCTGATCGTCACTCACGCCACACCCATCCAACTGGTACTCTGTTGGTGTTGTCAGCTTCCGATAGCCGAATACTGGCGCTGGCGCATCGACTTAGGCAGTATCACTGCACTCGATGTATACGGATCAACAGTCATTATGCGCACGATCAACACCGTACCGCGGTTGTTGGCGGCGACGGCGGAAGATGTATGAGTGAATCATCAATCCGTTCTCCCATTGGTCTGGTAGAGGCCCTACGCTTTCTCACCATCATTCCCCTTCCCGGCCTGCCACCAATGAACGAGCAGAGCGTTGTGCGGGCAATCCCCTGGTTTCCGATGGCCGGCCTGGTCATCGGCGGTGTGTTAACTGCGGTTGACCTGCTGGCCCGACCGTTGTGGGGTGACCTCAGCGCCGCCGTACTGGTGGTGGCAATGTGGGGCATCATTACCGGCGGAATGCACCTCGACGGCCTGAGCGATACGTTCGATGCCGCAGTGAGCTGGCGATCACGTGAACGCAAACTCGAAATCATGAAAGACAGTCGGATCGGGGTCATGGGAGCCTCAGCGCTGATCATGATCCTCTTCCTGAAAGTAGCTCTGATCGCTGGTGCGCCAGGCGCCTGGCCTGCCCTCCTGCTGGCACCCATTCTGGGGCGTTGGGCCGATTGTTTCTGCATCTATTGGTTTCCCGCCGCACGGGAAGGGGGACTGGGACGCATGTTCAATTCTCAGGTACGACAGCGTGACTTCTGGCTGGCATCTTTGCTCACGGGGGGAGTCACGTGGCTTATTGCCAACTTCAACGGCTTGATCGCCTTCGGTTTGGTGTTGGGGCTGGCATATCTGTTAGCGCGCTGGTGGGTCCGTGACTTCGGTGGCCTGACCGGCGATACCTACGGCGCCCTTTGTGAGATAAGCGAAGTGGTGGTACTGGCTACGCTGACAGTACGCCTGGGGAATGGCTAATGCACACGCGCACATGGCTCTGCTGGCTGATTGCAACAGTTACCATCGCAATGCTCGCACCGCATCCGCTTTACCACATCTTGCTGATGCTGGTGGTGACGTACATCTTCGTGAATCGGCGTGATGATCGTCCGCTAGCACGGAGTTTTGCCCTCTTTGCCCGTGTCGGTGCCTTTATCTGGTTCGGATACATTCTCTTTGCCATCGTGACGGTCGGTGGAGCACGCGGAACAACCGTGATCTTCCGGTTGCCTGCCATTCAGCTTCCGGCGTGGTCAGGCGGTATTGTCTTTGGCGGGTCAATCACTGCTGAAGCCCTGGCCTGGGGGGCCACTCGTGGTTTGGGATTGTGGACACTGCTGCTCATTTTCGGCGCCTTTAACGCGCTCGTCGATCATCATCGGCTGCTCCGGCTGACCCCGCGCTCACTCTTCCACGCCGGTCTTGCCGTGACGATAGCGATTGCCTTTGCCCCAGGATTGGTACGCACCGTCCAGGACATTACGGCCGCCCAGCGTGCACGTGGTCATCGGTTTGGTGGGATACGGAGTTGGGGTGCCTTGATTAGCCCTCTTCTGGCCGGTAGTCTTGAGCGTGCCCTCCAATTGGCCGAAGCACTCGAAGCACGTGGCTATGGACGCACGGTATCAACGACACCGGCAACCGGCCGCACACTAGGGCTGGTCTTCGGTCTGGTAGGCCTGACATCTGCGGTCATCGGCTGGCTGTGGGTTGGTCCTTCCAGCTTCCCACTCGTCGCCCCACTTGGCGGTGGTGGTCTCCTCCTCACCGGCTGGGCTGCCCACCAACTAAGCCGACGTGTGCCACGCACAACCTATCGGCGCGAACGCTGGCACCGTCATGATACGTTTACCTGGATCGCTGCTGTCAGTGCAGTTGGCGTGATCGCGACGATGCGCTTGATTGAACCAAGTGCGCTCGTCTACTATCCGTTTCCGGTTATCACGGCGCCCAGTTTTGATCTTCGTATCGGTGCGGCGATTTTGGCGCTGGCCGTACCTGCCATACCACTGCCATCGACAGCACCACGCCGTGCACACCGTCTGAACGCTGACCGCCGGGCCGCACGTCGTGAAGCGCCGCCCCAACACCCATTGCGGGTAAGCGCTTCCGATTAACGTGTAGGGCTGAAGCGGTTGAGCAGGAGAAATCCATCGAAAACTTCCGTGCAGGAACCATCAGATCACCCTGTTGCCACTGGCGCTTCAAGTGGCAGCAGAATGGTGAACGTTGTTCCAACACCAGGTTGGCTATCGACAAGAATACGCCCGCCATGTTGCGTAATGATATGGGCACTGATTGCCAACCCAAGACCGGTACCGTGCGGTTTAGTGGTGTAAAATGGCTCAAAGAGATGCGGTATATGTTCAGGGGCAATCCCGACACCGGTATCACTAATCGCGATTGATAGCGTCGATGGCGCTTCTGGGCGGCCAGCGACCAGACTGGTAGTAACGGTCAATTCACCGCCATTGGGCATCGCATCACAAGCGTTCAGAATAACATTCAAAAACACCTGCCGTAACTGATCGGCATGGGCCGTGATCGGTGGCAGATCATTAGCGAGCTGGGTACGGACAGTAACGTGATTGTGGCGCAGATGGGTAGTGACTAACTCAAGCGTTTCACGAAGCAAGGCATTAATGTTGGCACTGGTCAGCTCGCCACGTGAAGGGCGGTAGAAATCACGCATCCGGGTGATAATGCGTGCAATCCGCCCTAACTCTTGCTGAGCAATGTTCAGAAATGTGCGCTGTGGGGCATCGGGCGGTAAATCTTGTTCGACCAGATAGAGACTGTTGCGCGCTGCATAGAGTGGATTATTGATTTCGTGAGCCACTGAAGCCGATAGTTCACCAACCGCAGCCAGTTTCGCACTCTGCAATAACTGTGCCTGTGCTGCGTTCAAACGTGCTTCAGCCTCGGCCCGGAGCGATTGGGTAAGCGCCAGATCGTGCTGTAACGCTGTTGCTCGTTGCCGCTGCCGAACTTCATCAATCGCAATCATTGTCAGATCGGCCAATGCCTGCACGAACGGCAAATCGCGCGGATGGTACAGATGCCAAATCTGATCGCTGCATACGATAAGCGCCCCATTCCGTTGACTTTCGATCCGCAGGGGCGCCAGCAGCACGCTTTGGGGCAAAGTGCAATTCTCAGCGGCTTTATCCAGCGATAGATGCTGTTGTCGCAGCAGGTTCTCGATTTGTGGGCCGGTTAACAGGATCGAGCGTGGCGCTTTCACAGCTATATCGGCCAGGATTGCAATTGCCGGAGAAGGCGTACCTGCTGGAATAGAGGCCCGCAGATGCAAAGCACCCTCTGTCTCATCATCAAGCAGATAGATATACGCCGCTGCCGTACCCGGAAAGAGGTTGGTGGCTTGCTGCACGACGAGTTGCACTATCTTCTCGACATCATGACTGATCAGCAGCGCAGCCGAAATGGAAAGCAGTGCGGCCAGCCGTCGATCAAGGTCACGGGCATAGCGGGCGTGCAACTCAGCTTCACGTTCGAGAGCAGCAATACGAGTTTGCGCTGCCTGCAATTCTTGTTCTAGCCTGGCAATGTAGGCTGTGACATCTTCACGCTCGATCATGTTTAAGCTCCTGTGCTGGTTATCCTTTCACCATGATACACGAGGGCCGTAATTTGCTACTGCTAACCCGCGTCACGCGGTCGGCATAACAGGCGTCACGCTGCTGCGTCGGTATGCCGGCTGAGGCAGGTTTCCAGCTATCTCCATACCCTCTCTTTAGCCCCCATTTTAAGCTCTCACCAGGAGCGAGGAAGGAGGAGGATGCTTCCCATTTAAT
>NZ_JPIM01000079.1 GCF_000735195.1 Chloroflexus sp. MS-G | reverse complement strand
GTAGACTCACTGCAATCATTTCTCAGGTACAATACCTCTATCGTGGAAAGACAGTCTAGAGAAAATCAGAGACTAGTATGCAGACCATTCAATCACAAGATCATCTGAACACGAGACAGAAAGTTATGACAACCACCATTCTCGTTCTCCACGGCCCCAACCTCAATATGTTAGGCCGCCGTGAACCGCATATCTACGGAACAACGACACTTGCCGACATTAATACTGCTCTCCGACGGCGTGGCGAGGCAGCAGGTGTCCACATCATCTGTATTCAGTCAAACCACGAGGGTGAACTGGTAGAGGCGGTACAAACACACGGCTGGGAAGCAGCAGGGATTATCATCAACCCAGGTGCGCTCACCCACTACGGCCTCTCGCTCCGTGATGCACTGGCCATGGTATCAGCACCAATTATCGAAGTTCATTTATCAAACGTTTACCAGCGCGAGGCATTTCGTCATACCTCGGTGATCGCACCTATCGCCCGTGGTCAGATTACCGGCCTGGGATGGCGTGGCTATCTGTTGGCATTAGAGTGGTTATTAGCCGAACGCACTCCCGCTAGCTGACGGCACCCGCCACCACATCGGTCAGGACGGGGACTAAAGGAAGCAGTAGAGTTCTTTACTAAAGATGAAAGGGCGCGGCGGTGCCGCACCCTGATACGACCTGCCCTGCGGTCTGATCGCTCACCACAGGATACTGGACAGAAGTTGGCCCACGCAAGTCAGAGAACTTCTGTCGGACATGCACATGTACTGTTTAGTACACCACTCCTTTCTCGTATCAAGCAGCGATACCGAGACTCCGCTTCTTATCTTCTACATCAATACCGTGCAAGCGGGCGAGATTCAGACCGAGGATCTTCTTCTTCGCCTCCTTTGTTAATTGACCACAGCCGTACCCCTGCACAATATCTTCCGGCAACTCAAACTCCCAGAACGCCTTCAGCGCACCACGCGGATGCCAGATTGGTGTCTCACCACCGTAAATAATCTTATCCTCGCCACACCAGAAGAGCAACTTCGCCATCGTCTCAGCAAAGACTCGTGGTGAACGCACTACAAAATTGACCGTAGCCGCGATTGAGGCATAGAGGTTAGGATAGCGTACCAGTTGCCAGCAGATTTCATCGATAAAGGGTAGACCGACGTGAAAGATGATGAAATTGATCTCAGGGAAATTGGCTGCCGCACCGTCCATATCCCACGCCTGGGTATGCTCAACCGGCTGCGGGCCAAGTGGCACCCCCTTATGCACGCCGATAATATTCACACCCAGTTCAAGTGCTTTCTCGAAAATGGGAAACGCAACCCGTGGATCGTCCATCCGCCAGGGGAACGGTTGGCCGTAATCGTAGCGCACATTGTAGAGTTTAAATCCGCGCGCACCGTATTCTTTCACCTGGACTTCCATCAAATCGAGCGCCTTTTTACCCTCTAGCGGGTTCACCGACCCCCAAAAGATAGTCCGCTCAGGATAGCGGCGCGCCATCTCGGCACAACGTTCCCAGCTCGATAGCCCATCCTTAAACAGATCGGTTAATGGCAAGGGCTGCGCCACGATCATATCGGTAGGGCTTTCATCGAAAACCATGCGGGCAATCTCATCGACATGCCACTCACGCATGTATTCCTCACGGCTCAACGTCTTTTCGCCAGGAGCGTTGAGAACCTGATGAAAGGCATATAAATGCTCGATAAACATCTCACCAGGCTTTCCAAACGCATTCGATTTGTCGAAATTGAACACATGACATACGCCGTCGAAGACAAACGCATCGTCAATCATTGCGCTCCCTCCTTTTGAGTCGCCCGTAGCCGTGCCTCACGCAATGGTAGCAACTGCTCAAGAGGTAACCGTAACCGTTCACGTGCCAGTGCTGACATTCGTTCTGGTGACCATGGGGTATCCCAGGTAATATTGACCTGCACCTGCTCAATACCGGGTAACGCTTTCACCTCCTCTTCCATCATTTGCAACAGATGCACAGCAAACGGACACCAGCCCGTCGTGAGAATCATGTCAATCGCTACCTGGCTGCCATCCACCTTCACCCGTTCAATCAATCCCATGTCAACGACACTTACCTGCCGCTCCTTACAGCAAGGGTCGTAGCATCGCCGGAGCACGGCCATAACGTCCTCTTGACTGATGCCGACATTCGTTGTCGTACTCATTGTCTCCTCCTGGCGGAATAACAAAAAGCTCTCGCGTATCTGTCGGCGAGAGATGAGGGAGCGATGCGCTACATTGCGAAGATGAAAGCAGAAGCGGATAATATCTGATAAGAATATATCACATATCTGTTATGAATTGCAAGTCAATTGCAAGATAACGGTGCAATATCTATCTCCTCTCTTCGATACGGGACAGACAACCTTTGGCGGACACAACCCAAACCGCACACGCCACGCCGCCTCACCTTCTTCCCGGCCCCTTCCGCTCTCAGCCAGAAGAGGAAGGAAGAAGGAACCCATACCTGTCCCTTCCCCCGCTTTCCTATTGGCGCTGCTCAATCGACGTTCTTGAGTTGGACATCTCACCCAGACATGTGGTAGGATAGAATGAGTTCAGCAAACAGCAAGGAAACAGCGTATGAGTCATCAGGAACATCGCCGCCTTGCCGCAACTCAGACCACAGCAATCCCTTGTGCGGTATTGACAATCAGCGATAGCCGTAGCGAAGCCACCGACGAAAGCGGGCAATACATTCGCACAGCGTTGACGCAAGCCGGCCATAATGTGGTACAATATGCCGTGGTGCGAGATGAGCCGGCCCAAATCGTCGAAATGGTACGACGGTTTGCCGCTGAAGGGTGTAAAGTCATCATTACGAACGGCGGTACCGGCATTTCCCGCCGAGATAGCACCTTTGAAGCGATTGATGCCTTGCTCGAAAAGCGTTTACCTGGTTTCGGTGAAATCTTCCGCATGCTCTCGTTCGCCGAGATCGGGCCAGCAGCAATGCTGTCGCGAGCAACAGCCGGTATCATGGGTGGAACCTTGATTTTTTGTCTGCCCGGCTCGCCAAACGCTGTGCGGCTTGGAATCGACCGCCTCATCTTGCCCGAACTGGCGCATCTGGTCTGGGAAACTGTGCGCTAATTGCGATTTTCTGTTATAGTATGTATGTTGTCGTAAAGAGTTGTTCTCTTCGTAGCTGTGAGAAGGAGCCAGAGAACCCATGACGTCAGTAGAAGCCTTCCGCGGCCTGTACTATCCTAATAAGATCGGCCGACTCTGCTTCCTGTCGCTGGAGGAAGTCATGGGTCAGAACGGCGTGAAGGCCTTGCTCCGGCTTGCCGATCTGCAACAGTACATCGATGCCTATCCGCCGAATGACCTTAAGCGTGAGTTCCCCTTCGAGGCCATCTCGAAATATTCGGTGGCCCTTGGTACGATGTACGGACCGCGCGGAGCACGCGGTCTTGAGTTGCGAGCCGGACGAGTGGCTTTCTCGCTTGGTCTGAAGGAGTTCGGGCCGTTGCTTGGCATGGCTGACCTGGCATTAAAATTAATGCCGATCACCATGAAACTTAAGATCGTACTGAACGCCACTGCCCAGACGTTTGATCGTTTCTCCGACCAGTCGAGCCACGTTGAAGAAGAGCGCGGGCGCTTTGTGTACCATATCACCCGTTGCTCGAACTGTATTACCCGTCCAGAACCCGGCCCCGTCTTCTATATTGCCCGCGGAATCCTCGAGGAGGCGACCGCATGGGTTAGTGGTGGTCGACGCTTTGCGGTTGAGCAGTTGTCGTGCATCGGTCAAGGAAATTGCTCGTCATGCGCCTTCGCTATTGGGAAGGACCCGCTGGAGTAAAGCTGTGCTACGCTGGCTACTCCTGAAGTTGATTCGCTTCTATCAGGTCGCCATCTCGCCATGGACGCCACCGAGCTGTATTTATACACCAACCTGCTCACACTATGGCTATGAAGCAATCAAGAAGTATGGAGCGCTGCGTGGTGGCTGGATGACAATTAAGCGGATCGCACGTTGCCATCCCTTTGCCCGTGGCGGCTACGATCCGGTACCGTAGCAGGGACGCCTGATCGTGCGTCCCTGTATCGGTTGACGGCAAAACAATTCTCGGCTAGCATTGCACTACCCGCCCTGGTTCGGATTTGATATGGCGGCGCTTTCGTGCGGAGCCGGACTCTAGCTTGACTTCTAGTACGCGATAGTGTAGATTGGTGCTCATGGAAAACACCATGCGCACAGGGAAAGCCGCAACACTCCTTGGTGTCTCGGTCAAGACGTTGCAGCGTTGGGAGCGCGAAGGAAGGCTGATTCCGGTGGCCCGAACGGACAGCAACCGCCGTCTCTCCCCTGAGACGCAGATCCGTGAGGTCATCGGTTTGCGCCAGACGAACCATGCACCAACAAAGCTGGTTGCCTACTGTCGGGTGACGAGCGCAGCGCAGAGGACGGACCTGGCGAATCAGCGCAACGTGCTGGAAGAGGTCGTGGCGGCAAAGGGATTGGCGGGGGTCGAGTGTATCGAGGAAATAGGCAGCGGGCTGAACTTCAAGCGCAAGCGGTTTCTGGCCCGTATGGACGCGATCGGGCGACGGGAAGTCAAGATGCTGATCCTCGCGCACCGGGACCGCCTCACCCGTTTCGGCGTTGAGTGGTTCGAACATGACGCCAAAACCCATGGCTGCGCAGTGCTGGTGCTCACCCAGGAACGGCTGTCTCCCAAACAGGAAATGGTGCAAGACGTGATGACCATCGTGCGTTGTTTTTCGTCTCAGCTATACGGTTTGAGAAACTATCGAAAGAAGTTGGACGAAGCGCTGAAACAGGATGCGAGTCATGAGTAATGCCAAGAAGGCCAAACGATGCAACTAACCCACAAGATCGCCCTTTGTCCGACTCCTGAGCAGGTGGATTACTTCAAGCGCGCCTGCGGCACGGCCCGGCGCGTCTGGAACTGGGCGCTCAATGAATGGAACAAACAATACGCAGCAGGCGGCAAGCCAAACGCAATGGCGCTCAAAAAGCAGTTCAACGCCATCAAGTACACCGACCCACAGTGGCTCGACGAAAACGGACGGCCTTGGTTGCGAGACATTCACCGGGACGCACACGCCCAGCCGTTTGCCTATCTCGCCAAAGCCTGGGAAAGATTCTTCACCGACCTCAAGGCTGGCAAAGAGGCGCACGCACCGCGCTTCAAGAAAAAAGGGCGCTGCCGCGACAGCTTTTACGTAGCCAACGACAAGTTCCGTCTGGACGGCAAGACGATCCGCCTACCCAAGATCGGCGACGTCGCCATGACCGAGGAACTGCGATTCCAAGGAAAGATACTGGGCGCGACGGTCTCGCGCACGGCGGATCGTTGGTTTGTGGCAATACAGGTCGAAGTGCCTGATGTGCAATTCTATCGGCGTCGCACCTCCCATGAGGTCAATGGCATCGACCTGGGCATCAAGGCTGCCGCAACGATCTCCAACGGCGAAGCCATCGAAGCGCCAAAGCCGCTCAACGCAGCGCTGCGTCGCCTCAAGATTCGCAGTCGGCGTCTCAGCCGCAAGCTGCAAGCCGCCAAAGAGATGGCGGGGTTTGGACGCCATGCCTGCCTGCCCAAAGGAACGCGCCTGCCGGTCTCGAACAACCGGCAGAAGTCCGCTGCAACATTGGCAAGGCTCTACGCCCGCCTTGCCAATCTCCGAGCGGACTTTACTCATAAGCTCACGACTCGACTCTGCTGCGAAAACCAAGCGCTAGTGATCGAGGATGTAAACGTCAAAGGGATGCTCGCGAACGAGAGGCTCGCTCGCGCCATCTCTGACGTTGGCTTTGGTGTGTTCCGCTCGCAGTTGGAATACAAGGCGAAACGCTACGGCACTCATCTCATCATCGCCGATCGTTGGTATCCAAGTAGCCGACTCTGTTCCATCTGCGGCTGGAAGAACGAGGCGCTGACGTTGAGCGATCGAACATGGGTGTGTGCGCAATGTGGCGCGCACCATGACCGTGACCTCAATGCGGCGCGGAACCTGAAACGGCTGGCAACCGAAACTGCCCTACCCGTGGCGAGTCCGACCAGTAATGGCGGCGCTGCAGCGGGGACCGTCCCCGCCGCAGCCGGGAAAGTCACGCTTGTCAGAGACGACGGTGGTCATCAAGACACGTCGGGGCAGGAAGAGAACCGTGCGCACCTTTGCGCACTTTCTTGATAGCAGACGGTGGAGTGATCCGCAGAGAGCGGGTAGGACAATGATTCTACCTGTGCATGAAGAGATTGCAGGTATTGCACGGCTATCTCATCATTCGGGTTCTGCTCACATTAGTGCGGGTATAGGAACATCTTTACACGCCGTTACAGATGGGAACTCTACCCTTACCTTCCCACGGCAAGCAGGCTGTTATCCCGATCTTCCCATACCGACTGTGATGATTGTTGCCAGCCAAACCACTGGCAAGAATTTCATCTCATAATCTGATTCGTGCAACTTTTATCACTGCGCTATCGTCTATATGATCAGCCAGTCTGCTGTTCGCCGATCGCAGCACAAGTGTGATGCCCGGAAAGGCATCGCGGGAGTAAGAAACAGTGGCTGAACCATCTCGTGAGACGATTGTGCGCGCCCAACAGGGTGATCAACAAGCACTCACCGAACTGATTATCAGTCAGCAGCATTACGTCTACAGCATTGCCATGAGCGTGCTCAAAAATGCCGATGATGCCGCCGATTTGACGCAGGAAGCATTTATCCGTCTTTTTCGGACACTTCCGCAGTACAACGGTGAGAGCCGCTTTACCACATGGCTGTACCGACTGGTCATTAATTTGTGCCGTGATGAATTACGCCGACGTGGACGCCAGGTTGCCATTGTGCCACCGGCAACCGACGATGAAGAACTCGATGCTCTGCAAACTATCGCCGATAATGACCGACTGATTGACCCTGCACAGTCGCTCGACCTGAGTCAGTTACGGATCGAAGTGCGACGGGCACTCGAACAATTAGAACCGCACTACCGCCTTGTCTTGACCTTGTATTATTTTGAAGATTTGAAATACACGGACATCGCCGAAATCCTTGATCTCCCCCTCAACACAGTCAAGAGTCATATTCGGCGGGGGAAAGAACGACTGGCCGAATTGCTCCGTACAACCGAACCACCGGCAACTCGTGTTGTTGAGCAAGCGGTACGCAAAACTCCCGACGAGCAAATGCTCCAGATCACACCATTACGCCTGTTGCCGGGGTGGGGAAGGAGGTGACAAATGAGTACACCATTGTCTACACCACCAGAAGAACTGCTCGATGCGGCGTTGCGTCACGAGCTGCGTTGGGAAGCCCCACCCGAATTAACCAACCGTTTGCTGCAACTGGTGCCCGGTACAGTGCCGGTTGCAATCGCCGAGAACCCACCACTGCCGCGCTGGCGTCTTTATCTCGCTATTGCACTTATCGCCGCGCTAACCCTGGCATCAATGCTTGGTGTTTCATACCTGTATCAGCTTGTCTGGTTCCAGTTAGGAGCAGTTCAGTTCGTCACGCAGCTTGAAGCATTACCAGCGCGCCTGCTTCAGACCCTATACGAGACTATGCCATTCGCTCGTGAACTGACGAGCCTGATTGCCCTGATCCGCACGCAATTACACTGGTTGTTACTGGCCCTGGTGCTGTGGATCATTCTCGATAACTGGCAGGCTGAATTTCAGGTACGACGCAGCTAAGAGCCTGGCCGAAGATGTACCGAGACGCGACGGAAACGGGTAGCATCGAGTTCAGCGCCGGTGCTGTAGAGCACGGCTAACGCCCCCTCACCTTCCCCCCCTGCCCCCCTTCCTCTCCCGCGCTGCGGGCGAGGAAGGGGGGACGGCGCGAAAGTATGTTGGCACGAAACACAACCGTTGGAAACACAAACGATCTAAACACTCCAATCGAGGAAGGGGGGGACGGCGCGAAAGCATGGTAGCACCCCCTCACGCAATGACTGCACGGGTACAGTATGTTCCCAATAAGAAATCTGGGTTTCTGATCACCCGCTAAGGCCAGAATCAAGACGATGTCGGCACGAGCGCAGCGCTGCTTCGCTCTTCTCTCCACCTGGGTGCGCGGGCCTCCGGCCCGCAGATGCAGTGGGTCGGCAAGCGCGCAGCCCTGCTGCGCTCTTCTATCGCTGCGAGCAGTGCAGCGCGTCGAACCGTGTCATACCACCGGCACCGCTTCGTTCCAGAGATAACTGGCCCATTCTTCTGCCGGGTAGACGCGCTGTGGCCGGAGCGGATTGATACGCACATTCAGCATTGCGCCGCGTCGCAGGTGGGTGAGACCAGCCTCTTCAACCAACCAGATCACTCGTGCTTCGTAGGGTCGATTCGCCGGCGGATAGACCCACAACGTCAATTCTACCTCTACCGCTCGCATCAAGATAGCACGCTTATACGAACCGACCATCGTGACTTTTAGTAACTCGGCGCGTACCGGTACCGATGTTGCCAGATCACGTTCCATGGCTTGTTGAATGATAACGCGCCGCCGCTCAAAACGTTTCAGTGCTGTATGTACTGACGGTACCAGCAGCAACGATGTGCTGATAATGGCATAAGGCAACATTTGCCCAAGATGTAGCCGCTGCTCGTCACCATTCACGGTACGGCAGCGAAAGGCCAGCACACCGTCACTTCGATCTGGTTGCAGATCACCAACACAGACTATCGGCCCTATCACACGGGCCAGATCAGGCATAAAGACAAGACCGGTCGTGCCGCAAATAAAACCGAGTAATAGACTGAGTGCGATCCGTGCAAACATAAGGCGATCCTCTGGTGGAAGCGTGCTGATTGCCGGAATGAAGAGATCGGTCATCATCGTGACAATGGGGGCAGAGAAGGAACACCGATCTCATTAGTTATGTCTTATTGTAGCACGCCGTCTATACCATCGCGTATCGAATTAGCGAGCATGCTGAGAATGGGTCAGAAGCTGCTCAATTCGTGCTACCAACTGCCGTAAGCGGATCGGTTTAGCGAGATAGTCAGTTGCACCAGCCACGAGACAGCGTTCACGATCACCCGGCATCGCCAGCGCCGTCACGGCAATGATTGGCGTCTGGGCAAACCGCTGATCGGCGCGTAGCCGTTTGATGACCTCAAGCCCGTCGATCTCAGGTATTTGTATGTCCATGATGATCAGGTCAGGATGCCATTCTGTGACAAGTGCCAGCACTTCGTACCCGGTACGAGCCACACGCAGTTCGTACCCATGGGCGATCAGATAGTCGCTCAATATCATCCGATTGGTTTCGTTATCTTCAGCCAATAAGATGCGGGCAACAGTCGCGCGCTGATTGGTATGATCGCTGACCGATGTATCCGTCTTCAGTTCTGAAAGCTGCCGCAACGTTCTCCGGAGCATAGCACGATTGATCGGTTTTACCAGATACGCTGCGGCACCAGCAGCCAATCCACGTTCCGGCTCATCAACGACCGACACAATAACAACCGGGATCGGAGCCAGTTCGGGATCACGTTTCAGGTCAGCCAGTATCTCCCAGCCTGACCGATCGGGTATTTGCAGATCAAGCAAGATCAGATCAGGACGCAGATCTTTTGCCCGTGCAACAGCTTCGTTACCATACGTGACCAAGACCGGTTGAATCTGCAATTCTTCCAGATAACGAGCCAACTGATCAGCAGTCGTCACCGAATCTTCGATCACGAGCGCTAACTGCATCGGCGCTGCACTATCGGGATGGGAGGACGTATCGGCATGCAAGACCGGTTGATAGGGCAGAATGACCGTAAATGTGCTACCGACACTCGGCGTACTTTCGACTGCAACGCGACCACCGTGCAGTTCGGTCAGCCGTCGTACCAACACCAGGCCCAGACCGGTTCCTTCATGCTGGCGCCGCAACCCACTATCAAGCTGCACAAACGGCTGAAAGAGCCGCGACAGTTGTTCAGGCGCAATCCCAATTCCGGTATCACTCACCGCAAAGCTGA
The DNA here is from genome assembly GCF_000735195.1 of Chloroflexus sp. MS-G. Taxonomy (GTDB): domain Bacteria; phylum Chloroflexota; class Chloroflexia; order Chloroflexales; family Chloroflexaceae; genus Chloroflexus. Next base: position 12,154 of record NZ_JPIM01000079.1, on the reverse strand, counting down.
TCGTTCCCTGGGTAACGTCGGTCGTCACCTGCAAGGTCACCGCACCACCAGCCGGAGTAAACTTCACCGCATTGCTCAACAGGTTCACCAGAATCTGTTTGAGTCGTCGTGGATCGGCGAGAAAACGAGCCTGACGATCTTCAAGATGTAACGAGAGTTGAATCTGCTTCTTGTTCGCCTGCTCTTTGATCAAGGCTAAGCTCGCCTCACACACATCACTCGCAGCGACAACTTCCTTTACCACATCCATGCGTCCGGCTTCAATCTTCGCCAGATCGAGGACATCGTTGATCAGGGTCAGCAAATGCCGACCGCTTGCTTCAAGCGTGTGGATTGCTGCTCGCTGTCGTTCACTTAACGGGCCGTACAGCTCTTCCAAGAGACTTTCACTGAGAGCCAGAATCGAGTTCAGCGGCGTGCGCAACTCGTGGCTCATATTGGCCAGAAATTCATCTTTAGCTCGCGCCGCACGGGAAAGTTCGGTATTTGCCAACCGCAACTCGGCTGTACGCTCAGCAACCCGCTGTGCCAGAAGATCGCGTTCGTTCTGCAATTCCTGCTCTGTCACACGCCAGTCGGTTATATCACGAATAATCGCAATTGCTTCCCTGCTCGATGGTTCTGCTTTGATCCGAGCCTCGAAAAAACACTCGCGATCGGCAACCGGCAATCGATACTCCAGCGTCTGTAATTCACCTGTTGTAAAAGCGGTGTGCAACGCTGACCGATACTGCGCACCAATTGCAGGTGGAAAGACCTGATCAATTGGGTGATTGAGAAGGTCTCCCAGTACAACAGGCATAAACATAGCGTGTGGTGCTGCCACATCAATGATGAGGCCATCGTTACGCAACCGCAACACAAGATCGGGGAGTGCACTTACAATCAGATGGTTACGTTGTTCGCTTGCCCGCAATTGTGCTTCTTGTTGACCAACTACAATCGCGAAAGCAATGTCCTGCGCTAATTCGTTGAGCAAACGTAGTTCGTCGGTATCAAAAAAACCTACCTGATCGGCGTAGAAGTTCAATGTAGCATAAACCTCATCATTGACCAGCAACGGAAAGCTCGCTGATGAGCGATACCCAATCTGCATGGCGATGTCACGCCAGGGTGCTGCCAGTTGGTTCATCGCCAGCTCGTTGATGATCACCGGCTGACGCTTTAAAAATGCCTGCACGGTCGGACAGGCGCTATCGTCAGTTATCTTGAAATCAAACTGAACGAGGTAATCTCTTGCTTCACCAGCCACAGCTACCGGTTCGATTCGCTTGGCGACAAGGTCTGGTCGGCCAATCCACGCCATCCGAAATCGACCTTCTTGAACGGCGATCTGACACACGGCGGCGAAGATGCGTTGTGGCTCACGTTCACGGATGATCGTCTGGTTAATGGCACTCAACAACGCATAGGTACGCATCAGTCGTCGCTGACGCGCTTCGTGCGTTTGGCGCAACGCAATGAAGAAGAAAACAACGACAACGGTGGCAGTGCCCAGGATCGAACGTTGTATCGCATCGGAATTGAACCATGGCCGTGGGTATCCAGGGCCAGGTCGAAAGACAAGCTGCCAGGAACGACCGTATCGGTTAATCGTTCTAACTACGGCCGCCTCGCGGATAAAGGTCTCCGGATCGGGTATAACCGTTGGGGAACGAACGACGCCTCCGGCCAGGTATGCCAACGGTTGAAGGGAAGCGTCGGTGGTGTCAATCAATAACAACTCGAGATCAGGTGTCGCTACTAGCTGCAAGGCTTGCTCGATCAAACGGGCTGGTGATACCAGCATCATAATAATCCCTCGTATCCGTGCCTGACGCACTTCAACAGTTGGTGGAAATACATCAGAGCTGTACACCGGTGCAATCAACAGCACTGCTGGCGTAACAACATCGGTGAGATACGGGCGGATCGGAGCTGTCATCATGACCCGTCCGCTATCACGAGCCTGCGCAATCGTATTGCGATGTATCGGCTCTACAGCCATATCAAGCCCCAGCACAACCCGCCGCCGCGCAAACGGTTCAACGTAGGTCAGCGGATAATATTCATCACGCACCGCAGCCGGTGGGCCTGGAGCACCCGGTTCACGAATAACAAAATCAAAAATGCCATTTTCACGTATCTGACGCTCAAAGGACAACCGCTCTGCTTGCGTAACATGAGGCGCCCATTCTACCGATTGCAAAGCGGGGAACTGTATCAGGAGCGAGCGACTGAATGTACTAAATTCGTGCTGTTCGACCTCTTGGGAAGCGACGAAGAGGCCCTGTATGCTTCGGATCGCCTGTTCATAACGGGCAAGGCGGTCGTCGATCAAATTGACCACGTCTGTGGTATCAGTCTGCAATTGTCGTTCGTACTGTTGCCACGCATCGCGCCAGAATAGTTGGAGCGAAAACAGCAACAATGCCAGGAGCAGACTGATCACCGGCCATACCAACAGATCGGCTGTGCGTTGCTCTTGCCAGGATATGCCGGCGACGATCCATGGTACAATGAGCCATACGCCAGCAATCACATTCAGCCACCATTGCCAGAGGGTGGTTGGCACACCAGCCACCATTGGCACCTGCACAGCTACCAGAATTACAACTGCAATAAATGAGGTCGGCAGAATTGCTAATGCCAGTAGACCACAGCTATACAAGCTACGCCAAAGAGTCAGCGGAGGCAGAGGTTTGACGAAACGATGCACGAGCCAGCTTCCCAGCCATGCCTGAGCCACAGCACTCAGTGCCAGGCCAACTGCAATAACTATCACCCGTGTTCCGTCGAGGCCCAATTGTGTGAAGACGGCAGCATACCCCAAAAACGCCCCAACCAGGATAATCGGTAAAAATCGGGTACCAGCTACCAATGCACCACCCATTGCGACCCCAGCAGCGACCCACATAAACGGAATGCCACGCTCTGCCAGCAACGGTTGGGCGCTTACCCATATCGCAATGGCGTACACCAGACCCAAACCAATAAGGGTAGATCGGGGTAAACGGATCATGAGCTGCACTCCGGTAGAGAGATGTGTATATGCGTACCCCGTTGCTACGATGCGGTTAGCATACCACCTCAAGAGGGCAGATTGCGGTAGGATCGCCGGTAGATTACTCGCCACCGAATCGGCTGCAACGGTCACCAAACCCGCCCACTGTCGCATGGCCCCGAGCAATCGGGATTATTTCATTCTACCAGAGTAGATCGTACCACGCTGTACCGGTTTATGCCAGCGTTGGCGACAGTTCGGCCAACTGCCGATACGCGCCGGCAAAGTATAGCAGCGGATCACCTTCTGCGGCTCGCCGTAATGCAATGACACGCCCCAGAACAATCCAATGATCACCACCATCGAGCAACCGTTCACGCGCACAAACTAGGGTAGCCAGACTATCGTGAAGTACTGGTACACCGGCCAGCTCGGTCATCGTGACCTCTAGATCGGCTTGTGGCCGACCGGCAAAATGACGGGCAATTGCCTCTTGGTCAACACGTAGAATGTTGACCGCGAAATGCGAGGCAGCAGCGATCACGCCTGCCATACGAGCTTTGCGATCAATACATACCAGTAAGAGCAGAGGATCAAGTGAAACAGAAGTCAGGGAATTGGCAGTCATCCCTCGTACCTGCATCCCATCGTTAGCGGTAATGACTGTTACTCCGGTGGCAAACAGACCTATCGTAGCACGATATTCACGCGGATCAATCGTCATGGCGCATCTCTGTCAATTTCAAAAGATGTTTCTTACATATTAGCAGTATACGTCAATTCAGAGCATGCGGGCAAGCATGTTGTCATCGTTTAGGGCTTTTCAACGCTTTCATCCCGCTTACCAGCAAGACGGGGCACCATCGGGGATCACTCGTGGGGTAAAGTATCGTCTTGCCCACCCAGGTGCATCCATCGGTATCAGACCAATCGCCCATCGCGTACCATCCATCGCCTGGTTTGATTTGTTGTGCCGTGACGACGAATGTTCGGACAGGCTACCTGAAAACGTTAAAACCCCGCTGGCAAAACAGTTGTCGCTTAATAGTCTCTGTGCTATGCTGTATGAGACGGAACCTTGTCGTAAGCTCAGCTTGGATTAAGCAGGTGCACCTATGACCATCACTGATCGCATGCTCACCGGCGCCATCGCCAACAATCCTGGCAACTATCATGGTGACGGTGAATGGCGCTACTCGATCACGCAACGCACCCTCTACTTCAGCAAAGCTGCTGCCCCTGATCCACGCGATCAGGAACCATTCTTCTCGTTGCCTTCGTTGAACCCTGATGGATCGGGGCGTATGGAGCGCGCCTTCCGGCAGTTTATTCGTCGGCGTTGGCCGCCAAGTCGCTGTGCCGAGATCGAGAAGTTCGCCGAACGCCGGGGCTGGCATCTGGCAATGGAGCTGAAATATGGAGGTGGCGCCCTCGAAGATCACGAAGCCGCCGAGTGGCAATACGTCGTCAATCGTGAACTTCAACGATTGGCTGCTGAAGTTCGCGCACGGATTGCCGAACTAGAACGTCAGGCTACTCAACCTGAGCAGACACCTGCATCTGGCGGGTAACAATTTGACCCAGAATGCGGTAGACGAGCGTTGCCGTGATGGTGTAAGCCTCACCGCTGTGCGCCTTTCCAATGAGAGGCACTTCAGCCTCTAACGCCTCACCATCAACGGTAACGCTGCCATACGCCCCATCGGCAAACTGTACGTCGAAAATTACATTTACCGGTCGGTTACCGGGGCCATACCCCCAACTCAACATCGCATAGACCGGCCCGATCCCGCTCAGGCTGGTTATCCGCAGATTACGCAACCGCGCCGGAATCAATGCCCCGCGCACCGTCATCCAGGTTACGACCGTCCAGAATGAAAGCCAGAAACCACGCTGTAAGGCTTTTACACTCATACCTGTATCTTTCTTTGAGCAGGATCGGCGTGTTGTCGGTAGAGAATCGCGGTATGACCGATGATCGCAACCAGATTGGCGCCTGTCTCGGCGACGATGGTATCGGTGAACGATTGCTTCATATCTTTGTAATCGAGAAAGCGTACCTTGATCAACTCGTGAGCATTCAGCTCCTGTTCAATTTTGGTCAAAAGACCCTCAGTAAGGCCATTCTTCCCAACCATCACCGTTACCGGCAACGAATGGGCCAGTCGGCGGAGATAAGCACGCTGAGCAGGGGTCATCGTGGAGCAACCTCCTCTATCGGGGCCGATGTTACATCATATCGCCCACACAAATCATTAATACGAACACGCAACACATCACGCAAATTCCGCCACGAGTCGCGCAAGGGATTAACCTTCGTTTCGCTACCGTAGCGCCATCGCACCGGGATTTCGCTGATTGGGTAGCCACGTCGCTGGGCCAGAAAGAGCAATTCCACATCGTAGGCAGTAACTGCCGCATCGCGCAATACTGGGGCATCATCACCGTAGATTCGCACCCGCTGAAACAGATCACGAGCGACTTCGCGTCGCAATGCCTTAAAACCACATTGCGTGTCATTAATGCCGCGCAATGCAACTAACCGGATGATCCAGTTGAAGACCCGACCCATCACATGACGATACCACGGCTCACCTTCACGTGATGCACCTACTCCTTCACGCGAGCCAATGGCGATTGGATAACCACTTTCGATAGCGGCCCGCAGCCGTGGCCATTCTTCAATTGGCGTTGCCAGATCGGCATCACACAGCAAGATGATCGCGCCGCTCGCTGCTAAAGCACCGGTACGCACGGCAAACCCTTTGCCGCGATGATCACAGCGAATCACCGTGACTCCAAATGACTCTGCCAACTCTGCTGTGCGATCCTCACTGCCATCATCAACTACGATGATCTCAGATTCGTATGGCTCGTTGGCAAGAAATGTCTTAATGGCGGTCAGTGTTTCCGGTAAACGGCGCTCTTCGTTATAAGCCGGAATCACTATCGAGAGAAATGGTTGATCACTCATCATTCATCACTATCTCTCTACTGTCAGCTACCCGAGATCGAGTGCTTTGGCAATTAACTCTGTTTCTGCGGCGGTAAGTGCCCGCCGCGACCAAAAGTGAGGTAAGGCGCGCAGCCCGGCCAACTGACCACGCAAACGCGCCCGAGCTGCCGGCTCGCGAATATGACGCAGGCTATGCAGCGCAAACCGCAATTGCGAAGCAATGAGCGCCGGCCAGTAGCGTCGCATCAAGTCTGACGGCATGTTTTTAACCCATACCAGAGGGAAATTGCGCCCGCAATAGTAACTGGCCAGTGCTCCACCACCACTGGCACTCAAACGATGATAGACAACCGCCGTCGGCACGAAAATGGTGCGCAATCCCTTCCGGCGGGCACGTAAATTCAAGTCAACATCTTCACAGTACATCACCAGTTCTTCGTCAAATACCCGTCCGTCTTCAGCCAACAGTTCGAGCGCGCTGCGCCGGTAGGCTGCGGCGCCGGCACACGGCCCAAACACCTCACTGTACACATCGTATTGACCGCGATCTTCTTCCCAAACCCCACGATTACCCGGTTCACCATTCGGACGATAAAAATCACCGGCTGAATGCAGCACATTGCGCCGATCAAACAGCCGTAACTTAGATGCGGCAAAGGCAAATTGCGGCCAGCGTTCGAGCGCGCCGATCAGTGCCGCCAGCCAGTGTGGATCAGCCTCGGTATCATTGTTGAGCAGGGCAACAAATGGCTGATGCGTGGCTGTTAATGCTGCATTGACCGCTGCCGCAAAACCGCGATTCTGATCCAGTTGGAAGACCTGTACTTCCGGGTAGCGCGACTTTATCAGCGCTACCGAATCGTCTGTACTGGCGTCATCGACAACGGTGACCGTAAAGTCACACCGTGTCTGCGCACGTAACGAATCGAGGCAGACGGGTAAAAAGGCACTGCCGTTGTAGTTGGGAATAATGACATCGATCATGATGACAATTCATTACGCAGCCGCGCCAGATACACCGCAAGTGCCTCTTGCCACGGTCGAAAGGTGATGCCCAGCGCAGCTCCGGCCAGATTGGCAAGGGGAGTGTACGGCGGTGGCGTACTATCACGCTGAAAATCGCGTAAGCGGATCGGATGCAGCGGTGTACTCATCCCAACCTGACGCAGAATCTCGGCGGCAAACTCATAACGTGAGCAAATACCGTCGTTGACAAAATGGTACGTCCCGTAATAATCAGTTTTGATCAGGCGAGCCAATCCAATCGCAACATCATAGGTATACGTTGGACTACCAATTTCATCGGCCACCATACGCAGGCCATGGGCTGGCGGATTACTCGCCAGACGCAGGACGGTACGCACAAAGTTACGTTCACCGCCGAAGAGCCATGCCACCCGCACAATGAAGTGTTGGGAGGTTAGCGTTCGCACAACCTGCTCACCGGCCAGTTTACTTTGTCCATACGGATTAATCGGTCGGGTAGGATCGTCTTCAAGATACGGACGCTGCCCATCACCTGCAAAGACCTCGTTAGTACTGATATAGACCATCGTTGCCTGAATGCGCCGGCATCCAAGCGCTACATAGCGCGTTCCCAGGCCATTGACCCGATAGGCCAGGATTGGATCCCGCGCACACCCATCAACGTTTGTGTAAGCAGCAGCGTGAATCACCACATCGGCACCGGTAGCGGCAATATGATCGACCGTTGCCGGATCGGTTAGCTCAAGCTGATCGTGGCCTAACGGTATCAACTCATGCTGATCGGCCAGTGTAGCGATAAGCGCCTGACCTAATTGTCCATTTGCTCCGGTAATTGCAATCCGCACGTTTTGGCTCCTCAGGTACCGCTTAATCGGCTACACAGAGTAGCAGAAGAGCCGATTTGCGTCAACCAATCTCATTAATCTGGGGGAGTTTCAGAGTTTTCAGTGGCTGTGTTGCGGAGCACACCAGACAACCCACAACCACAGTTGTGAGCGATCATCCTTTTCGGTTGGATGTCGCTTTGAAATCCTCGTCATGAGCAAACGGAATGCGTAATTCAACGCAAATACCGGGCCGGTCAGAACGGTTCCGCATCTGATAGCTTCCCCCTACTGCCAAGATAATCCGCGCCACCTGAGCCAGGCCCAGCCCCATTCCTTCGACCTGACCGGTAAAATTACGTTCGGCCTGGTAGTAGGGTTGCCATATCTTCTGCAATTGTTCAGGTGGTAAATGCACGCCATCGTCACACAATACCAGACGAACTTGCTGCTGGGCAAGATCGGCGTCAACCTGTAACGTCACGACCGGATGTTGTTGAGGATGGAACTTCCGGGCATTTTCACACAATTCGCGCAAAACAATCTCTAAACTACGCCGTGAAATGAGTAAGCGACGGGCGTCAAGCGCCGGATCAATCTTGAGGCTGATCGTTGGCATTGCCAGATCTTGATTGATAGCGGCAACGATCATCGGTAAATCGAAGACAGTACATGGATCAATTTGCTGAATATCACCAGGACTACTTGCATAAAGCAAAATATCGCCAATAGCATGTTGTAAACGATGAGCACTACTCAGCGCAATCGCTGCAATGTTACGTGCCATCGCACGATCCATATGCTCGATATTATCGTGAAGAATAGTCAAACCATTGATAATACTCGTTAGGGGGGTTCGCAATTTATGCGAAATGGCGGTGTGAAACGTCCACATATCACGTTGGGCAGTAATTTGTTGTGTTACGTCACGGAGCGTCACCACCACCTGATCGTCAGTAGCCTGGATAATTGTGGCTTCAACCTGAAGCCACTGCTCGGCGCTATGGAGTGTCTCTGGATGAACGAGATAACGTGGTTCCGCTATCGCAGCGGGCCACCGCTCCCAGGATTCTGGTGGAACTAGGCGATAGCGCTGAGCCACTAATTCTCGTAGTGTCTGAACAGGCTGATCATGCGCATCAAGACCAAGGTACGTGCGGGCACGTTGATTGGCATAACGAATCCGGTCATTCCGGTCGACAATCACGTAAGCGTTATCGGATGTCTCGACCACCCATTCAAAACGTGCTCGCTCGGCATTTACTCGCGCTTGCTCTTGCAGCAATCGACGGTACCGGTTTAGGCGTAAGACAGTGTTAATGCGCGCCTGTAACTCACCTGGATCAAATGGCTTGGTAATGAATTCATCGGCGCCAGATTCAAATCCGCGGATCTTTGCCTCACGATCATGCAGGCCCGTGATCATCACAATCGGTATCTGAGCCAGCATCGGATCGTCGCGCAGCCGCCGACACACCTCGAAGCCATCCATGTCTGGCATCATTACGTCGAGCAAAATCAGGTCAGGCAGGTATTGCTGAGCAAGCTGTAGCGCCTGCTTGCCGCGCTGAGCAGTAAGCAGGCGGAGGTTGAAAGGGGTAATAATTTCGACGAGCAGTGAGCGCATCAGCTCATCGTCGTCAACGATCAAGATCGTATTTTGTTCCATGGTTATATCGTACCACAGAGTCATTACGGTTAGCATGACAAGATTGTTCGTTTTGAAGGGAGGCTTTTGTCGGATCAAAACAGACCATGTTGTTGTTTAAAGGGAAAGTATCTTACGCTCTGGAATGGGGAGAGGACAGAGGGAAAGAGCGGTGAGACAACGGAGTTGACTGACATATCCGTAGCGCTTATCCGCTTCTCGCGCTATCACCGCACGACAGATCAATCGTGACAATACGTTAGCGCACAATGGATGTGGAAGCCACCTGTGCGCTTGCAGGGGGTAAGGTGCCAACCGATGGGTTGCCGTGCACCTGGAGGGAGACGGGGAAGCTCACTCGTTTTCGCTTTAGCACCCTTCCTCCCCCAAGATGAGAGAACGTGCGGTTAGCAGACAGCAATCTACAGAAAAGCATCCAGACACTTTCAGACCGGCCCCAATCCCGCCCGTGTAGCCTGGATGATGCTTAACAACTCATCATCACTTAACGAATAACCATTCTGCTCCCACCACTGCCGATACCAGGCCAGATTGGCCGTAAATGCTCGAATCACCTCATCACGACTGAGCGGTGGTATCTTCCGCCGCAATGCCTCCCGTATCTCCTGCCGATCATCCTCGGTCAAATCAGGCAACGATTCGAGAATGCGGTCGGCGCGCAGTAGAAACAGCTCACGCTCGATAGTTGGAAAATCGCCATTGATCTGACGAATATTGCCGAGATAGGCAACAGTGCGTTGCCGTGGTTGACCACGCTCATCACGGTAGCTCTCGACGAGATAGGCGTCGTAAAAATTGGTATTGGCAATCTCAGTATTTTTGTGTTTGCGCACAACCCAACGAATATACATAGCGCAACTCCTGCGCGAACGACCGGCGATGCTGTAGGCAGCGGTTCCATCAGTACGAAAAACCACAGCACTGTTTACCGATAAGGCATCGCTCGATGGTTCAGTCGATTGATCCTACCATCCGCGACGAAAGAGAGATGAATATCTGAAGGTTTGCTTTTATTTGCCTATTATAGCATATTTGGCCGTTTTTGTCATGTCTTTTTGCTTTTAAATCAAAAAATTGTCTGAAAAACGCAATAGGGCTGATCAGCGTTGTTGGGCAGGTTCCTTACCTTCCCAAACCGGCACGCAAGGCTAAGCTTGCGATGGTTTGGGAACCCGCGCCTTCTATCGTGCCTCACTGCTGCGCTCTCCTCAGTCTCCTCTGCCGGGTAGGGAGGAACGGAGATACCATCCGTAAAGGTGGCAGAAACGTAAACAGGAGGGGCGAACGTCTCTTTGCCCCTCCTGTCTCACTGATTTGGCAGAGCTAATCCTGTTGCCCGCAATGATCGGGCGGCAGCGCCCTAGCGCTGAATGATCGGCACCAGTACCCGATAGGTAAATTGCACTGCCGGGCTGATGATACTGAACTCATTTTGATCACCATCAGCTTCAATCTCAACCAACCAGTAGTGGTAGCTGACACCCGCCTGCGCCGTGCGGTCAAACCACTGGTAGCTGGCCCCACTACCCGCACTGCCTTGAGCCGGGATCGGTACAGTGACGATGGGCCTGGCATCGGCACGGTTACCGCTACTGCTCCGCAGCAACAGGAAGCCAACTGTGTCACGTTCGCTACCGGTCACCCAGCGCAGCAGCACACCACTTCCCTGGCGCTCGGCAGTGAAGCTGAGCAGCGTGATGGCGGTTGGCGGCGCCGGTTGATGGATACCCGCCCACCAGCTTGTATCGGTCTGACCGTACCCGAGCGTGAAGATGGCTGTCTGCTGCGTATTCGGATCGACATCGCTATCACGATTTTCATCACCGCCCTGACCGGGGGCACTGAATACCCACCCATTCGGTATCGTGAATGTGAGGTAGTACTCGCCCGGCGGCAAGTTTGTGAACAGGTAGGAACCGCTACTATCGGTTATTCTTGTATCCACCAGCGTTCCATCAGACCGGTAGAGACTGACGGTGATTCCACTGACACCCTGTTCTTCTGGGTCGGCAATACCATTCGCATTGATGTCATGCCAGACCCGGTTGCCAATGCTGGCCGGGCGGTAGAGACCCGCATCCCAAGTCAGGTCCACTTCGCCGGACTCGAGCACCGCAGCACTCATAACACCGGTTGAATCGGAGTCGGAGTCGAGTTCGTCGTTCCCCCGATGAACTGCCGTGAAGACATACCCTGCTGGCGCGACCACCGTCACCGTGTACGTACCCGGCTCCAGATCGTCGAAGCGGTAGAGGCCATTGCCGTCAGTCACGTCTGTCCGGCTCACGACCACACCAGCGCCAGTTGTACCACTCAACTGCACCGTGACGTTCGCCATCCCCAACTCACCAGCATCCTGCACGCCGTTGCCGTTGGTATCCTCCCAGACAAAGTCGCCGATGCTGGCCGGGCGGTAGAGACCCGCGTCCCAGCTCAGATCAACTTCGCCGGATTCGAGCACCGTCGCGGTCATAACACCTGTATTCGGATCGGCATCCGAATCAACGGTATCATCACTGCCCTGATTGGCTGCGGTAAAGACATACCCTGCTGGCGCGATCACCGTCACCGTGTACGTACCCGGCGCCAGGTTGGTGAAGCGGTAGCGGCCATCGTTGTTTGTAACAGCACTGGTGTCAATGCTATTCCCATCAATGTCGGTACCGATTAACCGCAGCGTAACTCCTACAATTCCCGGCTCGTCATCATCCTGGATACCGTCGCCGTCTCGATCT
>NZ_JPIM01000078.1 GCF_000735195.1 Chloroflexus sp. MS-G | reverse complement strand
CTGATTGGCGGCCGTGATGACGTAACCGGTGGGTGGTACGACCGTTACCGTGTACGTCCCCGGCGCCAGATCGTCGAAGCGGTAGAAGCCGTTATCGTCGGTGATCGCGCTTCGACTCACCGTGACGCCTGCCCCCGTTGTGCCGCTTAACTGGACGGTCACGCCCCGCACCCCCGGCTCACCAGCATCCTGCAAGCCGTTGCCGTTGGTGTCCTCCCAGACGTAGTTGCCGATGCTGGCCGGACGGTAGAGGCCCGCGTCCCAGGTATTGTCGATCTGACCACTTACCAGTGTGAAGGTAGCAGTTCGCCCAGTTGTTCGGTTTGCATCTGAATCGCTCGCATCCGAACCTGTATCGGCAAAGGTAAATACATAACCCGCGGGCAGGTTGCTGAATTCAAGGTAGTACTCACCGGGCAGTAGACCGCTGAAGCTGTACGAGCCGCCGCCAGTCGTGGTGACGGAACCAACCGCAGTTCCGTCGGCTCGATACAGGGTCACGGTTACTCCATCGATCCCATTCTCGCCACTGTCTTGCTGTCCGTTGCCATTGACATCTTCCCAGACGAAGTTGCCAACACTGGCCCGATTAAAGACACCCATATCCCACGTCTGGTCATTAGCACCGATGGGGAGGGTGATAACTGAAGTGAGGCGAGTGGTCGGATCGGCATCGCTGTCAACGGTATCATTGCTACCCTGATCGCGTGGGCTGACATCGCTATAGCCAGCCGGTAGCGCGAATTGGAGGTAGTACGATCCGGGAATCAGGTGCGTGAAGCCGTAGATACCGTTCATGTCAGTTGTTGTGCTCACCACCAGCGTATCATCATCGCCGCCAATCGCGTTGTCGGGGCCGGTGCTGAATAGCTCAACCATTACACCACTGACCCCGTTCTCACCACTATCCTGCACGCCATTGGCATTCTGGTCATTCCAGACCAGATCGCCAAGCCGGGCGTGACGGAAGAAGCCAAAGTCAACCGTTAAATTACCGTTCGTGCCGTCACCGTCAACAGCAATGTCCGGCTCAGTACCGCGGGCCAGCGTGATCGGCGCGCTGTCAACATTGCCACTGCCATCAGTGGTACCGTTGTCATCATTGTCTACATTATTATCCGGATCGGGCGCTGCCTCATAAGGACCGGTCACCGAGCCATTGGCGCCGGTGCTGGAAACAAAGCCGGCTAGGGGCTGCCCGGTTGCAAACTGACCGGCCGGAATGCGCACAATGTAGTTCCCCTCGATCAGGTCGGTAAAGCTGTACTGACCACCGCCCGACGTGGTGGTGAAGGTCACCAGTTCACCTGCATCGGCCTGGTTGTTACCGTTGCTGTCAAGATAGAGTTCGACCCGTACCCCATCAATACCGGGTTCACCAACATCAACGATCCCGTTATTGTTCAGATCGTTCCAGACCAGATTACCGAGAGTAAGCGGCTCGAAGAAGCCAAAGTCGAGCGTGAGATTGCCGTTATTCCCGTCGCCATCGGTGGTTGGCTCAAACGATGGATTGAGCGAAATAACACCACTGACAACACCGTTGATTGTGTCGGTACCGTTGTCATCATTGTCTACATTGTTATCCGGATCGGATGCTGGCTCATAAGGCCCGGTCGCGGATCCGTTGCTACCGGTGCTTGAGCGATGGCGATAGAGCGGCTGACCAACGTCGAAGTTGCTGGCCGGAATAACCACAATGTAGTCACCCTGCTCCAAACCGCTGAATAGATAGGCACCGTTGCCATCCGTAGTTGTGAAGGTAACAAACTCTCCTGTATCGGCCTGGCCATTACCATTGCTATCGCGGTATAGCTCAACCCGCACATTGGGAATACCGCTCTCGCCACTGTCAACGACACCGTTGTCGTTGGCATCGTACCAGACCAGATTACCCAGCGTGAGGCGCGGATAGAGACCGAGATCCCACCTCAGATCGTTATTGTTGGTATTGCCAAGCGTGATAGTGGTCGTTTGCAAGGTTGCCGGATTGACATCCGAGTCGCGTGTATCATCACCACCCTGATCAAGTGGACTGATAGCATACTGAGCAGGAATGTCACTGAAGACCAGATAATAGGTACCGGCAATCAGGCGGTTGAACAGGTAGCTAGTGGCTGACGCTACTGATGTGCGGGTGATCGGCTGGATTCCAGGTGTATTCGGGTCACCATCGAGTGGCTGATTGGTTGCCGCACTGTAGATTGTGACCGTCACACCGGCAATATAGGTTGTTTCACCAGTATCTCGAATACCATTACCGTTGGCATCCAGCCACACCTGATCACCGATCTGACCTTCGTCAAACAGACCAAAGTCAATGGTCAGATTACTGTTCGCATCAATAGCCGGATTGGTCACACCGGTGGGCATAACCGTGTCAGGTTCGCCAGTAGGCATCATCCCAACGCGCACCGTAAAGACAGCGCTGCGCTCGTTGTTTCCATTAGCCGTGCCGTTGTCATCATTATCAACCGTGCTGTCATCAGGATCAGGCGCCGGTTCGTAGGGGCCGGTAGCCATACCGTTGATACCGGTGCTTGATACATTACTAGCATTCGAGACCAATTCTACCACGTAATTTCCGCCATCACGGAGGCCACCAAACAGGTAACGACCGCCGTTACTGGTTGTCGTGGTAATGACGGCTGTCGCTTCACTACCATTTAGTACGCCATTCCCATCGGCATCGTAGAACAAGCGCATCTCTCTACCGTTGACATATCCGGTACTTGCATCTCCAGCATCAAACACGCCATTGTTGTTGTAATCGAGCCAGACCCGATTCCCAATCGTCAAGCTGTAGAAGCCGAAATCAACGGTCAGGTTCGTATTGCTATCACCATCTTCGTCGGTTGGCTCACCACCGAGGCTGAGCGTTACTGCTGCGCTGCGAACGAGATCGGTTGCAGCGCCGGTCACAACCCCCACGTTCGGCCCGATACCATTGTCATCGCCGTCAGTGTCGGTATCGGGATCAGCGGCGCTATCGTTGGCGTTCCCACCATCACTGCTGCGGAAGAAACGTAACGCCCCACCACTGGCAAAGTTGCTGGCCGGAATGACAACCAGATAGTCACCCGGTATCAGGTTATCGAAGCGATATTCCCCGCCACCACTGGTTGTAGTCGTCGCCACCAGCGTATCAGTAGCGGCATCGTAACTGCCATTGTTATTCACGTCGCGGTAGAGTTGGATTTCAACGCCGTTAATGCCCGGTTCACCCGCATCAACGGTACGGTTATTGTTGTAGTCATGCCAGACCAGGTTGCCCAACGCCAGCGGACGGAAGAAGCCGAAGTCGAGCGTGAGATTGCCGTTATTCCCGTCACCATCGGTGGTTGGCTCGTCTTGTGAGCGCAGGGTGATAATGTCAGAAAGGATATTATCGCTACCATCATCAGTACCGTTATCGTCATTATCGATGTCGTTATCAGGGTCTGGTGCTGCCTCGTAAGGACCGGTTGCACTTCCCACGGTACCCGTGCTCGAACGGAATGCCGGCTGAGTACCACTCGGTCCCAGCGCCTGACCGATGGCGAAGTTACTCGCCGGAATCTCAACCAGGTAATCGCCCGGATCAAGGTTGATGAAGTTGTAGAACCCACCACCACTCGTCGTTGTCGTAGCCAATGGCGTCGTCTCGCTACCGTCAATTGTGCCATTGCGGTTTGCATCGTAGTAAAGATTCACCGTTACCCCGTCAATCCCACCCTCACCAGCATCGAGCAACCCATTGTTGTTGACGTCATTCCAGACTCGATTTCCCAGATTGACGAGCTGATAGAGACCAGCGTCCCGGCTTTGATCGTTCTGACCGGCAAAGAGCATGATCATACCGGTTCGACCATTCGTGCGATCAGGATCACTGTCAGTTTCATCATTACCGCCCTGATCCTGTGGGCTACGGACATAGCCGGTTGGTAAGGCAAAGTTCAGATAGTAACTACCCGGAATGAGATAATTGAACCCATAACTGCCATCAGCAGCAGTTGTTGCGGTTGCAACCAGGGTATCACCAGCACTTGGCTGACCGTCACCATCGGTATCGAAGAAGAGTTGGACAGTCACACCACCGATACCGGTCTCGTCACCACCATTCTGCACGCCGTTAGCATCGCGATCAAACCAGACCAGATTCCCAATTCGGGCCGGCCAGAAGAGGCCGAAGTCAACGGTCAGATTACTATTTTCGTTACGCGCCGGATCGTTCAGCGCAGCGGGTAATGGATCACTCTCACCGATTGGTTCGCTATTGGGCCGCAGACGAACGATAGTACTCCGTACCACGCCACCGCTCTGACTACCGTTGTCATCACTGTCAGTTGTGTTGGTATCGGCATCGGGCGCTGATTCATACAACCCGCTGGCACTTCCATTCGTGCCGGTGCTCGACACATAACCTGCCGGCAAGACCACTTCCACCAGATAGTCACCCTGCACCAGACCACTGAACAGATAATAACCACCATAGTTCGTTGTCGTTGTAGCGATCGGCGTCGTCTCACCGCTATCGTTCACATCACCATCGCCGTTGAGATCACGGTAGAGACGCACGGCGACACCATCAATGCCAACCTCACCCGCACTGAGTTGACCGTCATTGTTGATATCTTCCCATACCCGATTACCCAAGGACAGGAGCTGGTAGAGACCGGCATCCCAGGTCAGATCATTCTCGCCTGACTCGAGATCAATCGTGATTGTGGTCGCTGTCGCGCTCACACCGGTCGGCACGTCGGAGTCCGTAGCATCGGTCGCTGCTGGTGCATCGCCGACGGTGAAGGCGTAGCCATTAGGCCGCGTGAATCGCACACGGTAGAGGCCGGGTTGCAGATTCGTAAAGCTATATGCGCCGCTGCCATTGGTCGTTGCGGTTGCCAATGTATCATCAGCCGTACCGAAGGTGCGGTCACGCCCGGCGCCGATCAACGCTACAGACACATTGACAAAACCAGGTTCACCCGTCTCTTGCACACCGTTCCCGTTCAGGTCTTCCCAGACGAAATCGCCCAGGCTGGCCGGAATGACCAGACCAGCATCCCACGTCAGATCGACCTCACCCGACTCAAGGACAGTGTCGATCATGACACCTGACGCATCAGCATCACTATCATTGGCATCATTCGCTCCGGCAACTTCTGTTGCTGTTATATCGCGATAGGTGAAGACTTCGCCGGTCGGTGCGGTGACGGTTATCTGGTATGTGCCCGGTACCAGATTGGTAAAGCTGTAGAAACCACCACCTGACGTCGTGGTTGTCTGATTAACAAGGGCGCCACTACCTGTTGTACCAGTTAGTGTCACTGTAACACCATCAAGTCCTGTTTCGCCGGTATCTTGCACACCATTGCCATTCGTATCGCGCCAGACCCGGTCGCCAATCGTTGCCGGACGGTAGAGACCGGCATCCCAGGTCAGGTCTTCCTCGCCCGACTCAAGGGTTGTCGTGGCCATGACGCCAGCACCGTTGGCATCCGAATCGCCGCCATCGTCACCCTGATCTGCTGCGGTGAAGAAGTAACCGGCCGGAGCAGTGACGGTAATGGTATAACTGCCCGGTGTGACATTATCGAACAAATAGAAACCGTTACTGTCGGTTTGAGTCGTTCGCGACACCGGATCGCCTGCACCGGTCGTGCCATTCAGAGTCACCGTGACATTCGGGATGCCCAGCTCGCCAGCATCCTGGCGACCATTACCGTTACGGTCTTCCCAGACGAAGTTGCCAATTCGGGCCAGCCGGTAGAGACCGAGGTCGTATTGCGAATTATTCCCTGATACCGGCGTGAATGGCGCCGTCTCAAAGGTGGCATTGGCATCGCTATCAAGCTGATCATTCCCACCCCAATCCTGCGGACTACGCACATAGTCGGTTGGGATTTCGCTAAAGCGAATGCGGTAGGTACCAGGGAAGAGGTTGGTAAACTGATAAAGACCATTGCCATCAGTGTACGTGTAATCGAGCACGACACCATCGCTGTCGCGCAATAGCTCAACGCGCACACCGGGAATGCCGGTCGTCTCATCAGCATCCTGAATACCATCGGCATCCAGATCAAGCCAGACCCGATCGCCAACAGTGATCGTCTCGAAGATACCGGCATCAACGGTGAGATTGTTATCGCCTGAATTCAGACGAACGATTCCGGTGCGACCGTCAATTGGATTGGCGTCACTATCGGCAGTATCATCACTGCCCTGATCCAGCCGGGTGAAGGAGTGGTTGGCCGGTAGGTTACTAAAGACCACATAGTATTCACCTGGTGCGAGATTGGTGAAGAGGTATTCGCCGTTGCTGTCGGTCGTTTGTGTCGCCACCAACGTCCCGTCGAGCCTGTAAAGACTCACAGTCACACCGTTTACGCCACTCTCGCCTGAATCCTGGATACCATCAACATCACTGTCAAACCAGACACGATTCCCCAGGCTAGCCGGGTTCAGCACACCCATGTCGAGAGAACGGTTTGACGCGCCGGAGAGTAGTTCGACAATTGGGGTGCGCCGGTTAGCGTCAACGTCACTATCGGTCTCGTCGGTCGCCACGACCGCATCACGCGGGCTGAGCAGACTGTAACCGGGTGCAGTACCGAACTGGACGAAATACCGGCCAGGTTGCAGATTGGTAAAGAGGTATTCGCCACTACCGTTCGTTGTTGTCGAAGCGACCAGGACATCATCGGCCGTACCGGCGATACCGTCAGTCCCAGGCTGGTACAGAGAAACCGGCACATTCGCTACACCAAGCTCGCCACTATCCTGTCGTCCGTTGCCGTTGACATCGTGCCAGACCCGATCACCGAGGCTAGCCAATTGATACAGGCCGAGGTCCCAGCGCAGATCGTTTTCGCCAGCACTTAAGGTCGTCGTGGTTGTCAGGAAGGTGTTCGGATCAACATCGGAGTCGGCGTTGTCGTTGCTACCCTGATCCCGTGGGCTGACGATATAACTGGCAGGAACGACAAACCGCAGGTAGTAATCACCGGCCAGCAGATTCTCGAAGCGGTAGAAACCATCGGCATCGGTGACGGTAGTATTCAGCGGGTTACCGGCGCTATCGTACAGCACAACCTGTACACCTGGGATGCCAGCCGTCTCACTCGCATCCTGGATACCGTCCGCATTGTCATCACGCCAGACCCGATCACCGATACTGGCCGTCGGCACAATCCCAAAGTCCCAGGTCGGATCGTTCTCACCCGGATCAAGCGTGGTTGCCGCCGTTTGCCGGGTTATCGGATCGGCATCGCTATCGTGGGTATCATCACTCCCCTGGTTCTGCGGACTGGCACGATGACCGACGGGCAAACTAAACTCAACATAGTAGTCGCCAGGCACCAGATTGGTAAACGTGTAGATACCACTGCTGTTTGTCGTTGTAGTGGCCACCGGCACACTGCTACCGGGTCGGTAGAGACGAACCTGCACCCCACCGACACCCGGTTCGCCAGCATCTTGCATCCCGTTGTTGTTGGTATCACGCCAGACCCGATCACCGATTGAAGCGAACACGAACAGACCCATATCCCAGTCGGGATCATTCGCGCCCGGCGCCAGATCGATCAGGGCAGTACGCCGAGTCGTTACATCAGCATCACTATCAGCCGCATCGTCACTTCCCTGATCGGTTGCAGTGAGTGTGTAACCGGTTGGCGGCGCACCAAACTGCACAAAGTAGCGACCGGGTGGCAGATTGGTGAAGCTGTAGAGACCATCGGTGCCGGTTGTCGTTGTAGCCACCAGTTCATCATCAGCCGTGCCAGCCACACCATCGTAGCCAAGGCGATAGAGACTCACCTGAACACCGCTAACCCCCGGCTCACCAGCATCTTGAATGCCGTTGTAATTCAGATCATTCCAGACCCGATCGCCAACACTGGCCAGCAGTGCCACCAGACCAGCATCCCAACTCAGATCGGTCTGATTGGCGGTCAAGGTGATAACCGGCGTCAATCCGCTAGCGTTAACATCACTATCCAGCTCGTTGTTGGTACCTTGATCGGCGGTCGTGAAGCTGTAGCCAGCAGGCAGATTGCTAAAGCGCACCCGATACGTACCGGCGTTCAAACCGGTGAAACCGTAGCGGCCAGCACCATCGGTCACGGTGATCGTCGGCTGCACACCGGGCGTACCCGGATCACTATCTATCGGATTCCCACTACCATCGAGCAACTCAACCGTGATACCGGCTACGCCCGGCTCGCCAGCGTCCTGAATCCCGTTGCCGTTCGTATCAAACCAGACCCGATCGCCCAGAGCTGCACCTCTGATAAAGCCAAAATCGAGGGTCTGATTGCCATTTGCATCATCACCGTCTGTTGTCGGCTCACCACCAACTGATAGTGTGATCGGCAACGAGCGGACGATGCCGGCAATCAGTGTACCGTTATCATCATGATCGACATCATTATCGGGGTCAGGCGCCGGATCGTTGCCACTACTCGAACGCATTCCGTACAACACACCACCAGGAGCGAAGTTATCGTCGTCAACTACTACGATATAGTTACCGGCAGTTAGATTGGTGAACTGATAATACCCGGCCTCACCACCGACCGTACTGGTGGTCGCACCGCCAACGTACTCACCGGAATCGGGGAGACCATTATTGTTCACATCACGGAACAGGCTTAGACGCACACCATTAATACCGGATTCGCCGTTCGTCGGCTCATAGCGACCGTCGTTATCACGGTCATACCAGACCCGATTACCGAGACGCAGATTCCCGGTCGGTACAATCAATCCAGCATCACGACTACGATCAAGCTGGTTTGCAGCCAGCGTGAAGACACCGGTTCGTCCGGTAGTTGGATTAGCGTCAGAGTCGTGGTTATCGTTACTCCCGCTGTCTGCCGTCGTAAAGGTAAAGCCGGTTGGCAGGACAAACTCAATGAAGTAGCTTCCAGCACTTAACCCACTGAAGAGGTAGTAACCAGGATTACCAAGCAGATCATCGGCAGTGACGGTTGTGGCAATCAGGGTACCAATGCTATTGTATAGCCGCACGGTAATTCCATTGACCCCATCAGATGGCGGTTCATCCTGGATACCATTCCCGTTGCGATCAATCCAGACATAATCACCAACCGCAGTGACGGTCACCAATCCCACATCCCAGGTATCATCATTTTCACCGGATGCAAGGTTTGTGACCGCACTGTAGCGCGAGGTCGGGTTAATATCCGAGTCGCGAGCATCATCACCACCTTGATCGGGTGTTGTAAAGCCATACCCGGCTGGCGGCGTTACCCGAATGTAGTAATCGCCGGGAGGAATGTCATCAGGATCAGAGAAGAGATAGTAACCGGGGTTACCATCATTATCCGGACCAGAGATCGTAAATCCAACCCAACGGTCGCCAGCACTCGGCCCGGCAATACCATCACTGTCCTGGTAGAAATCGATCCGTGCACCATTCACCCCAGTTTCGCCAGGGTCTTGCACACCATCGAGGTCGGCATCGAGCCAGACGTAATTCCCATACGAAGGCGGTATAACCGCTCCTCGCTCAATACCAACTCGTGGTGGTTCGGCAGCCAGCAACGGATTCCCGTAAATATCAAACGCCCGATAGCCAAACGTATTCCAGGCAATCTCGCCAGGGGTACCACCTAACGGCGCCCGCATCGGCCACGTTATCACCACCGAATCTTGCGGGTAGAGAATACGGCTGCCAAAATCAATCCGCACCGAACGTACCGTCGTGATGTCAGCCGGTAAGGTCGTTGACCATTGTGGATCGACACAACCAGGTGCGTCTATCGGATTGCCTCCAGTATCGGTCAGACCCAGGTCAGGATTGCGACAAGGATTGTTCGTTGTACTGTAATAGACGGTTGCCCCATCGGGTACAGCGATAGGGCCGGCCAGATACGGTTGCCACTGGCTTTCACGCGGCTGGTTAAAACGCACGACGCCGACATCACCAACCCACGGCAAAATATCGATCAACACCAGATTGGTCAAGGGAACGGAGTTGGTATTAGTAATGATCAGCCGATAATCGGCCATACCACCGGGTGTAGTCATACCGGTGTAGGGATCGCGCGTCCATTCGGTATCGAGCTGGCCGAGCACCCATTTTGCCGAACTGGCCGTCGCTGCGGCCGCCAGGCTGAGGCTGGTAATCGAGGAGGAACAGATCAGTTCACTGATGTTGCCATCGCCATCGAAATCGTGGCTATCAGCAAGTTGTTGATGACATTGATCGATGAAAATCTGACCGGGCGGGTTGGCAAAACTGGCTAACGACGCAGTATTGGCGATGGTACCGGTCACCGTAGCCGGATCGATCCGCGCCTGGAAGCGAATCGTAAAGGAAGCATTCGGCGGTAAATTATAGCCCGGCCAGCGCCAACGCAGCAGGGTACGACCGGTACCGTTGTAGTTGTCAATCACATCCAACACCGGATCGGGGGCGCCGGTCGGCTTCGAGACCACAACTGAACTGCCCAGAACGTAACGTAGACTTTCAACCAACAGATCGGCCAAAACCGGATCAACCAGACCGGCGCCAACACCACCGAGCTGAGAATTGTTCAGCGTGATCGTGTAGGTAACGGTGTCACCAGCATAGGCTACCGCCGGGTCAACTGATTTACTTACAACTGCACGAGAACCTGGCTCAACGATTCGCGTGCGAGCTTCATCAAGCCGCGTAGCAGTATACCCGTTGTAAGTGAAGGTACTGGTCGCCTGATTCACCACGACCGCATTCACCGGCACTGCGGTCACCACAGCGCTGAGGTTATGTCCAGTTGCGCTAAACCCAAACGGTAACGGATCGAGGTAGCGCCAGCGAATAGCAGTAATCCGCTCGCCAGCGCCGAGGGTCAGCGTACTACAGCCACCACCTGAAGCCGGCGCAATATTCACGCAGCTTGTCGTGGTAAACGGACTCCCCGGAACTGGCGTAAAGGTGGAATTCAAATTTGTCGTGTACTCTAACTCGACTCGCACACCGGAGATATTTCCACCAGCCACTGTAATGCGTGTAACCTGCAACTCAGGCGGAACCGGATCGGTTACCACCACATCATTCAATGGCGTCGTGCCGGTGTTAATGGTATTGAAGGTATAGGTCACGGTATCACCCACCAATGCCGAAGTGGGGCCATTTTTGGTAAAGCCATACCCTGGCGTTGGCGGCTGAATCCGCCGTACATCATCATCGGTCAACGTAATCGTCACCGAACCGGCCTGGGCAGAGACATTCATCACATTGCGCACTTCAGTCCCGACGGGAAACGAAGCCGAAGGGAAGACAACCGTCACCGTGCGAGTTGCGCAGAGATTGCCTGGCACCGTTAGGCTAGTCGCTGGCCAGGAGACGGTATTCGTGCTGCTATTAAACGAGCCACCATCAGAAGCACTAACGAACGTCGCCCCTACAGGCAGCGCATCGGTAATCTGCACATTGGTCAGATTCAGCGCACCCGAACCATTATCTGGAATACAGACCTGAAGCTGATAAGTCGTCGGCACATCGGGAGCACCACCTGACACAAACGTCTTCGTAGCGACGGCACGTGGCTCAGCGCGAGCAGTAATTGTCAACGGATTCGACAAGCGCGGCGGCGCCGTGGTTGAACGCATCTCGGCCCGCAGCGTAGCCGTTGTTCCATCAGGGGTTATACCGGCGGGGAAACGCACCCGCAATTCCAACCGTCCACTATCACCCGGTGCTAGCGGCGAACTGAACGTCCATGTCACGGTGCGAGTAGTCGGATTGTACGATGCCGAAGTACCAGCACCAAGCGCCTGCACATCACCAGAACCACCGGCCAGCTCTAGCGGGATCACTGTAGTGACGGTCGCGTTTTCGCAAGGTGTACTGACAACGCTCGAACAACTGTAATCAACATAAATCACTGACCAATCACCGCTGTTGACCACCGGGAAACTGGTACTGAGCATAACATTGACGGTGGCGTTAGCCAGAGCCACATCAGGCCGCAGACTAACGAAAACTACAGCAATGATCAGGAACAGACTGAATAGAAAACGACGGGCAGCGACGAAGTGTGACATAAGATGACCCCACATAACACATTGATTACTCGGCAACAGCCGAAGTACGACCGAATGGTCAAAAAACAGTATATGTCTCCGGCGCACCAGAGCATTACCATTACCAGCAATGTTGGGCAGTTCGGATGATGTATTCGTTGTGATTGAGGTTGTCGGACGGTGGCAATCACGGGATGGCGCCGAAACCGTATTGATCGCACCGATGCTGAATCCCCTGAACCGGTGACATTGGAATGACAAATGACGTTGGATGGGGAGTAGGGCGAAACATTTTTCGCCGTTGCCTTCCGCCACCACCGTGTCTCGCCAATAGCGCACAGCGTCGCATATTCTCCAAGCAGCACTACGCGCTGCGATTCGGCACACGTCAGCACCGATCCGAATATCGTATCGTCACGTTCACAACGGATGAACCTGGTTAGCAAGACAGCGTCTCGTCGCTGAGACAGTTATTCGGATAGGTACTAATCTTGCGACTGGTTGTTTTCTAAACGGTGTGAAGATTTCTCAACTGCGTCTGTGCAGCAGTGGTCACGCAAAATGGTTGCATTTACAATGCAATTGATAATTATATCTAGCAATTGGGCTTTCAAAGACTTTCTTCGCTTTCCTAAAGGTGTAATTTTTCCGAGTACCAACAGCAACTCAAAAAACTTTTTGATAATATGCAAAATTTTGAGGTTGACAAGCGATTGCACAAATTTTGCAAATATTGCACAAGGTTGTAATATATGCTATACTCGGTCACAGATATGGGATCCCAAAAGCCTCGTACCGACAGTGATCAGTTGCCACGTCCGCCAACCGAAAACCTTTTGCTAACAGGAAAAAAGTAGTACAAACTCTGTGCTACACAATCCGTTCGTACCGTGTAAAGAGCTAGAAAGGTGTGCGTGATGGGCCTGCTCCGTTTCGCCGTCAAAACATTTCGCCTCTCGCTGATGCGGGTTGGCGCCGGGTGGATGTTCGCCTTGCTTACCTTTAACTTCAATCGCGTATCGATTGCCGACCTCGGCGCAATGGCGGTGATCGTCACCACGTTGATCGGTCTCCACCACTTCATCTCATTCTTTCAGGTATACTGGGGGCGCTTTACCGACCGTTATCCCATCTTTGGCTTACGGCGCACGCCATACGTCATTTTGTCAAATATTGGTGCAGCGCTGGTATTTCTCACCTTACCCAGCATTGCTATTGGTCTAGGCGAACGCTCGTTTATCGCAACAGTTGAGGCTTTCGCCCTCATCTTCATCTTCGGCGTGTTGATGGCCATGAACGGCAGCTCATCCAATGCGCTGATTGCTGAAGTCACCACACCGAAAGAGCGCGGCGCGGTGGTAGCTTTTATCTGGGCTACTGTCATCATTAGTGGCATTGTTTCCGCCGGTGTTTCGCGAGTCATTATGCCCGTCTACTCGCCGGAGACAATGCAGCAGCTTTACAATCTGACCCCCATTGTCGTAACTATCACTGTGCTATTGGGCGTAGTTGGCCTGGAGAAGCCGATCTCGAAGGAAGAGCATCAAAAGCTACTGGCCCAGGCTCCTGAGCGCGGCGAAGCCGGCCCAGTCGAGACGTGGCGAGTAGCTACCGGCCTGATGAGGCGCAACCCACAGGTACGCGGCTTCTTCGCCTTCGTCCTGCTGGCGATTATGGGTATTTTCTTGCAAGATGCAATCCTGGAGCCATTCGGTGCTGAGGTCTTTGGAATGCCGCAGAAAGACACTGCCGCATTTCAACAAGTGTGGGGTGCTGGCGCCCTGCTTGGTATGCTCGGGATTGGTATCCTCTCCAGCTTGCTCCCGATCCAGAAGAAGACCATTGCAACGATTGGTGGCTTAGGCGTCGCCGGAGGACTGGCAATGCTGATGATCTCGGCGCTGTCTCTCCACCGTGAGATTATCTCGCCCGCGTTATTCATTATGGGTCTCGGTATTGGCCTGTTCAATGTCGGTGCACTGGCGATGATGATGGAGATGACGGTCGAAGGTCAGACCGGTCTCTATATGGGAATGTGGGGGATGGCGCAGGGACTGGGGAATGGTTTTGCTAATGTCCTGAGCGGCCTGGGCCATACGGTGATGATCGAAGGTGGTCTGGTATCACCGACCGTTGGGTACGGGCTTGTCTTCGGCCTGGAAGCGTTGCTGATGGTCGTCGCAACCGGTATCCTGCGCGGGATCTCGGTGCAGGAGTTTAAGGGTCTTACCCGCCAGGACATCACCACCGCACTGGCGATGGATACGGCCTCCTGAAACAATTTTGATCATCGTGGGGGTAAACGCGGTTTCACCCCCACGCTGGAAAGATGTATCCACCGCTATGGCACTTGACATCACGTTCGACAACATTGCCAGTGTGTATGATGCACAGCGTGCCCATCCGCCAGATGTGGCAGCCGCTATTGGGCAGGCGATTGTGCGTCAGCTCGGGCAGGGGAGACTCGTGCTAGAAATCGGGGTGGGAACCGGACGGATTGCGCTGCCGGTTGCGGGAGCGGGCGCGATCGTGGTTGGGATTGATATTTCACCTGGCATGCTGGCAACTGCACGCGAACGGGCAACCCAGGCCGGTATGTCGTTGCAGCTCGTGCAGGCCGATGCCCAGTCGCTTCCGTTTGCCAGGACGACGTTCGATGCAGTGCTGGCAGTGCATGTCTTGCACCTGTTGCCTGACTGGCGTGGTGGGCTGGCCGAGATCGTGCGGGTTACGAAACCCGGTGGTCTGATCATCCAGGGGGTTGATTGGCGCGATCCCAGTTCGTGTGTTGGAATGCTACGCGCCCACCTGCGCCAGGTCGTGATGGAATTGCTCCCCGGTGCACGACCGCCAGGCGCCGGAGCCGCAGTGAGTCAACATCTGGCGAAGCTCGGTGCACCCGTGATAGGTGAGGCTATCGAAGCAGCACGATGGCAGCGAACCCTCAGTCCTGCTGAGGTGATCGAGGGTATGGCAGCACGGATCGATGCCGAAACCTGGGCCTTGAGCGACGATATTTTAGCCGAGGCGGTAGCACGGGTAAAGAGCTGGGCTCAACAGCGCTGGCCCGATCTGAACGAACCGCAAATCGTTGAACACCGCTTTCTTCTCACAATACATCGCGTTGGTGA
Organism: Chloroflexus sp. MS-G; assembly: GCF_000735195.1. Lineage (GTDB taxonomy): Bacteria > Chloroflexota > Chloroflexia > Chloroflexales > Chloroflexaceae > Chloroflexus. The sequence goes on along the minus strand of NZ_JPIM01000078.1, from coordinate 7,556 downwards.
GCACACACCGGCGCAGGTTGAACAGAGCGGAGGCAGATAATGTATACGCCCGAACAACTCGAACGGCGCAATCGATCACCCTGGACAAAAGCGCAATTCATTCTTGCTCCGATCCAATTTATCGTCTTCCTCATTAGCTTTGCACTGGTCATCCGCTATCTTGTCACCGGCGAGGGTTACTGGATTGCGACGATCAGTGTGTGGATCAAAATTGCTCTGATCTGGGCGCTCACCATTACCGGTATGTTGTGGGAACACGACATTTACGGCAAGTATTTCATGGCGCCCGAATTCTTCTGGGAGGACCTCGGCAATCTGATCGCGATCATTACCCACAACGCCTATTTCGTCGCCGTCTGGCTCCATCTCGATAGCCGTACCGTGATGTGGGTGATGGTCTTTGCGTATGTCACCTATTTGTTCAACGCCGGACAATTTATTGTGAAAGGAATTCAATCGGCCAGGCAACGACGCTTGTTGCAAGCCCAGTTACAGGCACAGTCGGCAGGGACGGCAAACATGCAATAACAGACAGAGATTGATGTGGCGCAACCACCGGTTGAGTTCTTGAGACTACGCTACGGCGTACTAGAAAGTAGATCAAGCGTATGCCGATCAAGTCGCGGGCAGTAGTTATTCCCAAGCGGAACACGATTGAGATTCGCACGGTGCAGGTGAATGATCCAAAGGCCGGTGATGTCTTGATTAAGACTGCCTTTACCTCGATCAGCGCCGGTACCGAACGGATGCTGCTTGATGGACGCTTGCCGCAACCGCAGCTCCTCTTTCCGGTAGTACCTGGTTACGAGACGGTTGGGCAGGTGGTGCAGGTTGGTAGCAAGGCGCCGAAAGAGTTGCTCGGGCAATGGGTGTACATCGGTGGCGCACGCTGCTTCCGCGGCGTTAATGCAGCCTGGGGTGGGCAAAGCGAGTATATTACTGCCGAACACGAACGGGTGGTACCGCTCGGATCAATCGAACCGGCAACGGGTGTGTTACTGGCACTAGCTGCAACTGCACTCCACGGCATCAAGATTGCCCAGATTCGGCGCAACGATCGCGTGTTGGTTTTAGGGCAGGGCATTGTTGGGCAACTGGCAGCCCGTCTGGCTAAGTATGCCGGCGCCCAGCACGTAGCAGTCGCCGACCGGGTAGCGGTACGGTTGCAAGCCAGTCAGGCCGATCAGGTGATCGATGTGACACGCGAATCGCTCGATGAGGCAATTGGTGAAGCCAAAGTCAATGTGCTGATCGAGGCTACCGGCTCAATGGGCGCCCTTTCCGGTGCGTTGCCACTCCTGGCCGACCACGGGCGGGTCGTGCTGTTGGGCTACTACGACCACATCAATATTCCCTATGCACCGGTCTTTATGCGTGAAGCGCAAATTCTGATCGCTCGCGAGTGGGAATTCGGCCCCGATGGTGATCTCCCACGGGTTCGTGATCTGCTGGCTAACGGCGACCTAAAGGTGGATGGCCTGCTTACCCACTATGTTCCGCTCGAACGCATTCAGGCCGCTTATCGCCTGGCTCTCGAAGACCCGGCGTGTCTGAAGGTTGTGGTGACCTGGCCGCAAAACAACCAGGACGCTGAGTAATCGGCTATTGCGTGCACGTTCATAGGGGAAGCAGTCATTGACAAGCGAATACGCCTGGAAAGAGACATCGCGTATGCCAGCCCATCCAAAGCAGAAGCAAACCGGTTCGACCGCACGAATGTTGGCCGTCTACGGTAAAGGCGGCATGGGAAAATCGTTTTTCACCACCAATCTGGTCAGTAAACTGGCGTTGCTTGGCAATCGCGTTCTTCAGCTCGGCTGCGATCCAAAACACGATAGTTGCAATGCCCTCTTCGGCGGGGTCAGCTTGCCAACGCTTGGTGATGTCTGGCGTGAGTTTAAAGAAGCCGGACGTGAAGATGAACTGGCTCCACACCACGTAATCTTCAAGACGACGATCATGAACGGGGCAGCTACGGTGTACGGCTGTGAGATTGGCGGGCCAGAGGTTGGACGCGGCTGCGGCGGGCGTGGGATCACCTTTGGTTTCGATATGCTCGAAAAATTCGGCCTCAGCCAGTGGGCCCTTGATTATATTGTCATGGATTTTCTGGGCGATGTGGTGTGCGGTGGTTTCGCGACACCGCTTTCCCGCTCACTGGCGGAAGAGGTGATTATCCTCTGTGGTAACGACCGCCAAAGCCTCTATGCGGCAAACAATATTGCCAGCGCAGCTAAGTATTTCGCCAGTATGGGCGGGCGAACGAAACTGTTAGGCCTGGTAGTCAATCGCGATGACGGCAGCGGCGTTGCCGTGCGCTTTGCCGAAAAGATCAATCTCCCCGTGCTGGCAAGTATTCCGCTTGATCGGAAAGTGCGCGAATTGGCCGATGCCTGCCAGTTGGCGTTGCAGGACCCGCGCTTCGATGCACTCTTCGACCGGCTGGCCCGCCAGATTATCGACCGCACGCTCCCGACAGTGAAGATGGAAGAGGTCCGACCACTCGAATACAAAGCATTTCTGAGTGTGTTTGGCGCCGAAGAGCCGGACATCGTCCCTGAAGGTGCAACTGCCGAAGAGTTATTCGGCGAGCACCAGATCCGACAGCCGAAGCCGATTATTACGCTTGACCTGATGGAACGAGCGGTTGGCGACAAACCAGAGATGGATGCACCTACCCGTATGGTCGTGAAACGGTTGCTAAAAGAATTGGGCATGTACGTTACGGAAGCGAATTACGATCCGAAGAAGGGGATGATGCTGACCGTAGATGGTCATACTACCATTTGTATGGGCAATGCCGACGACCTCGACAGCAAGCTGGCGATCCTAGCTGCATTACAGCGTTCGGGCGAGCAGTTCCGCTACGTTGATCTGCGCCGACCGGCCAGCCCATTCTACCGGTAATCGAGCGTTGTAACCGTAGGTTGGATGATGGAGGTGGGCGATGTGGCTACGCCTGACCAAAACGGAAACTGAATATCGAGTAGCACCATTACGATTGCGAATTCGTTGGTGGATCGAGGGATGGATCTGGCGTTGGGGCCAGACGGCCGCCGCACTGCATGCGGAAAGTCCTGATCTGCAACATCCATTCTGGAGGCGATGATGAGTGAACAAGACGACATTCCCGATCTCAAAATGCTGCATCGCCTCTTGACCGAACGGATGCGGGTCAAACGCCGACCGGTAGCGATTACTTACTGTTATGATGGGCCACCACCCGGCTACGAACCGGTCAATATTGTTGCCTGCGCGATTGTGCGCGAAGCTGAACAGGGTAGACGGGTGTATGTCGATGCGAACCATCACGACTGCTGGGTAGGACAGTATCATCTCGGCTTCAATCCTGATCCAGGGCCATACATTACTCAAGGCATTTATTTAACCGATGCGCAGGGATTTTACACCCCAGAAGCGGCTGCCTGTAACAAGCAACAGAGCTACGCATTACCAGCAGGGATGATCAAAGCGTTGGCTGCCGCACCACTCGATGATGTGCCAGAGGGAGTTCCTATCGATTTGATGGTCTGTGTTGTTGATCCACAACGCGCCATGCAAATCGCCGGCGCAGCCAGTGTGCGGATCGGCACATTTCCTGTGGGTGAGCTGGGTGCTAGTGCGTGCGCTTCGATTTTCGCTACGCCATGGCACACTAAAAATTCAGTCTTTGCGATTGGCGATGGCGGTGGACGAATGCATAACCGGCTTGATCCGAGTGAAATGTTTGTTTCCATCCCGCGATCACATTTGCGCTACGTGGTAGAATTAATAGAGAACTTCCGTATTGATCCACAAAAAATGCGTGAAGTGATCATGCCTTCGTATTCCGCAAAAGCGAAACTATCGCGAGAGGAGTGAACCTATGCCAAGCGGACTCGGTGAAGCCACTCAGATGATCGGTCCATTAACACCAGCGATCCTGTGCTGGGCCTGTTTGATTCTGACCGTACTCGGTCTCGGTCTAACGTTCTTGTGGACGAACATCACTGCCTATGCCCGTCGGACCCGCACCGGTCGGAAACCAACGGCAGGGTCGGTGGTGAAGTCGCAGCGTTAATCTGGCCCGTAGCGGGATTGCGGCACCCATCGCACTGGACGTTCGTGGGTTGTGATTGTCTGTCCCGCCTGATTCGGGTATAGCGGTTCAGGCGGGCAGATGCCCGCTTTTTATTTGACAAAGGTGCTGCACAATGACCAAAGAACAAGCGCAAGAAGTCACAGTAACCGAACCGTCAACCAATGGTCAGGCGCCCGTTCCCAATGCGCCGGTTCCACCCTATCCGTTCGTAGCGATTGTTGGTCAGGCTGAATTAAAGTTAGCCCTCTTACTTTGTGTCGTTAATCCGACCATTGGGGGTGTGATGGTAATGGGCCATCGCGGTACGGCGAAATCAACTGCGGTGCGAGCGCTTGCAGCCATGTTGCCCCCGATCAAAGCAGTTGCCGGATGTCCTTATTCGTGCGCACCCGACCGGATGGCCGGGTTGTGTGAACAGTGTCGGGCGCTAGAGCACCAGACCGGTAAACACAAAAAGCCTGCGATCATTAACATTCCAGTACCGGTGGTTGATTTGCCGCTCGGCGCTACCGAAGATCGCGTCTGTGGAACACTCGATATTGAACGGGCATTGACCCAGGGTGTGCAGGCTTTTGCGCCCGGATTGCTGGCACGCGCCAATCGTGGTTTCCTCTACATTGATGAGGTCAACCTGCTTGAAGATCACCTGGTTGATGTGCTGCTTGACGTGGCAGCGTCGGGTGTCAATGTGGTGGAACGCGAAGGGATAAGTGTACGTCACCCGGCCCGTTTTGTGCTGGTCGGGTCGGGGAATCCCGAAGAGGGTGATCTCCGTCCACAGCTCCTGGATCGGTTTGGTCTGCATGCACGGATCACCACCATTACCGACGTGAATGAGCGCGTCGAAATTGTGAAACGCCGACGCGAGTACGATGCCGACCCGTTTGCGTTCACCGAGAAGTGGTCGAAAGAGACACAGAAACTACAACGCAAAATAAAGCAGGCGCAACGTCGTCTGCCAGAAGTTGTGTTGTCCGATCCGGTGCTCTACAAGATTGCCGAACTGTGCGTCAAACTTGAGGTCGATGGCCATCGTGGCGAATTAACGCTGGCCCGTGCTGCAACTGCCCTGGCAGCACTCGAAGGCCGGAATGAGGTAACCATTCAAGATGTGCGCCGTATTGCGGTGCTGGCTCTGCGCCACCGCCTGCGCAAAGACCCGCTCGAAACGCAAGATGATGCGGTACGGATCGAGCGTGCCGTCGAAGAGGTTTTGACTCCGTAAGCGATGTGAGGCTGGAGCGAGGAGCTGCCTCGCTCCGCCATGAATCGCAAAAGGAGGCAACATCGTCGCGTTGAGAGGAATGCTGATATGGTGCAGAAAGCCAGAGAACTACCAGCAGCGCCGCTACCATTTACGGCTATTGTCGGATTAGAAGCGGCACGGCAGGCACTCTTATTGTTGGCGGTTGATCCGAAGTTAGCAGGGGTTGCCATCGGCGCCGGTGCTGGCACCGGCAAGAGTGCCCTAGTGCGTGCCTTCGCCCGTATGCTGGCCGGTGGGCACGAGTTCGACCCAACCTTACCCTGTCAGTTAGTAGAGATGCCAGTTGGCGTCAGTGAAGATCGGTTGTTGGGTGGTATCGACATCGAAGCTACCCTGGCAACGGGTGAGCGTGTCCATCGCAGTGGTCTGTTGGCGCGTGCCAATGGGGGAATGCTCTACGTTGATAGTGTCAATTTGCTCGACGATAGTACCATTAACCACATTTTGAGTGCGCTCGATAGTGGGGTGGTACGGGTTGAACGCGAAGGTATCTCGGTCGTCGAACCGGCGCGCTTTGTATTGCTAGTCACTTACGATCCGGCAGAAGGGCCACCACGACGTCATCTTCTTGATCGGCTGGGATTGATTGTGGCACCAATCGGGAAAGCACCAGTAACAACTCGAGCAGAAGTAGTGCGCCGCAATTTGCAGCCCACTACCGACTACGAAGATGACGAAGCGCTGGTATTGGCCGGGATTCTGGCAGCCCGCGAACTACTGCCCTCGGTTACGATCAGCGATGAGCAGATCCGGCAATTGAGTCTGACGGCACTAGCGCTCGGGATTGAAGGCCACCGCGCCGATATGTTCGCGGTGCGTGCAGCTCGCGCCGCAGCAGCGTTGGCTGGTCGCGAAACTGTGAGTAATGAAGACCTTGAACTGGCGGTACGATTGGTGATGTTGCCACGGGCTACCCGCTTACCCGATATGCAGCCGCAAGAGGCACCGCCACCGCCAACACCTGAACCGGCCCCACCGCCACCAAGCCAACAGCAAGACGAAGACCGCTCAGACGAAGAGGAAGATCAACCACCACGACCTCCCGATGATGAACTGACGGTCGAAGATCTGATTTTAGCGGCCCTGGAAACGGAGGTACCGCCGGACATCCTCGAAACTCCTTTTACCGTGCGCCGACGCGGACGCAGCGGTTCGCGGGGAACCATTTCGGGTCAACGCGGACGCCACATTCGTTCGGTGCCAGGGAAACCGGCGCAAGGGCGGCTCGACGTCATTGCAACCCTCCGAGCGGCAGCACCCTGGCAACGGCTACGCGCTGCGGAACACCATCCGCATCGGCGTGGTCGCATTCACCTTCGAGCCGATGACCTGCATATTAAGAAGTATCGTTCAAAGGCGGGGACGCTCTTCTGTTTTTTGGTCGATGCCAGCGGCTCGATGGCGCTACACCGCATGCGACAGGCAAAAGGCGCCGTTAATGCACTCTTGCAACAGGCATACGTTCACCGCGATCAGGTTGCTCTGCTGGCCTTCCGCGGTGACCGCGCCGATCTGTTGCTTCCCCCATCACAAAGCGTTGAGCTGGCAAAACGAGCGCTTGATGTGTTACCGACCGGTGGTGGCACACCTTTAGCAGCAGCCCTACTGGCCGCATATCAGATCAGCGAACAGGCGCGTGCACGCGGTATCTATCGCACGACGATTGTGTTGATCACCGACGGACGACCGAATGTGCCGCTCAAGGCCGATCCGACAATGGATAAGACGCGCCGACTTGAACAGGCCCGCCAGGAGGTACAGCAACTGGCTGGCCGACTCTGGGCTGCCGGTGTTGGCGCGGTGGTTATCGACACTCAACGCAGCTTTGTATCGCGGGGTGAAGCCCAACAACTGGCGGCCTGGCTCGGCGGACGATACGTCTATCTCCCCAACGGACGCGGTGATCAAATCGCGAATGCAGTGATCGCTGCGAGTGAGGATGGGTAGGGGTGTTTTGGAAGGTAGCCCTCACCCCCGGCCCCGCTCCCGCGTTGCGGATAGCCCTCACCCCCGGCCCCTCTCCCGCGCTGCGGGAGAGGGGTGATCTAGTTCGTGAACGCGGTATCGGTGGCAGAATCGCCACTGCTGCGCTCATCTCTCCTTTTCTCTCTCCGTATGGAAGAGGAAGGGGGCCAGGGGCAAGGTGAGGGGCCACCCTCACCCCCGGCCCCTCTCCCGCGCTGCGGGAGAGGGGTGCTCCTCACCTCC